>USQY01000004.1 GCA_900557045.1 uncultured Clostridium sp. | reverse complement strand
GTGGTATTGGTTTTCAAGAGGAATAGGTGGAAAAACTGCATTAGAATATTTAATTCAAGTTAGAGAATATACTTTTATTCAGGCAGTAGAAACTATTTTAGGATACTCGAATGATAGACCACCTGTTGTATATCAACAACCTAAAAAAGTTCAAAATATAAGACTTATTTTGCCAAAGAAATCAACTACAACAGACAAAGTTATGAGTTATTTAATTGGTCGTGGAATTGATAAAGATATTATAAGTGAGTGTATAGATAATCGTTTAATATATGAAGATTTACCTAATCATAATGTAGTATTTGTAGGCTATGACAAAAATAAAGTACCAAGATATGCAGGAGTCAGAGCAACAAATAACAGTAGATATATGAAAGACGCTTATGGAAGTCATAAAGCATTTTCTTTTAAATTGGATTCACTAGAAAAGAGTGATACGGTTCATTTATTTGAAAGTGCTATTGACCTTTTGTCATACGCAACACTTAATAAATTAGAAGATAAAGAGTGGTATAACGATAACCTACTTTCACTAGCAGGTGTTTATCAACCAGCTAAAAAAATTGATGAAAGTAAGATACCACTAGCATTAAATTATTATCTAAATCAGAATCAAAATATTAAAAAAATATATCTGCATTTTGATAATGATAGTGCAGGAAGAATAGCAACAATGGCACTTAAAACTGTTCTTCCAAAGCAATATGAAGTCATTGATGATCCACCTAAAATTGGAAAGGATTTCAATGACTTTTTGTGTGCCAAAGTAGGAATAAATTATAAAAAAAGATATGAAAAAGAAAGGTGAAATTATGAAATTTGATTATTTAAAATTAGCAAATATTATTAAAACAAGAAGAAATGAGAAAGGTATTTCAACAAGAAAACTTGCTGAAAAAATTGGTATAAGTCACGCAGAAATATCAAGGTTTGAAAATGGATTAAAGCCAAGTTTTTACTTAATTCCGTTTGTAAAAATGTGTGAGGAATTAGAACTTGATATTGAAGATTTACTAATTGAAGTTGGTCTTTTAAGTGAAATAGAAGATAAAAAATATGAAGTAAAAGTTACAAATGTTAATGAAGATTATTTTGAAATTGAAGCAAGAAATCAAAAAGAAGCAGCATTGATTGTAGCAAAATTTGTAATAGAAAATGAAATTATTGAGATAGATACAACTATACCAATCGAGTTTGAAGTTGAAGAAATTGAAGAAGAACCAGAGAAAGATTTTGAGGAAGATGATGATGAATTAGACGCAGAATCTTTTATGAAAATGCAATGTGAAAATTGCAAACACTATTGTCCTTATTGTGGCAAGTGTTCTCTTGGGGAATAAAACTTATGTCTAGCCAGCACTGAATTTATACTCCCGTATAAATTCGCTTGTGGGGAAATCCCCAATCCCCTTGCTAGACAAAACTGTATATTGAAGAAAGGAAAGTGATAGTAATGAGTGAATTATTATTTTTTGTTTTAGGGTTCATCATAGGAGGTCTTGCAATGACCACCTTGATGTGTTGCTTACAAGTAAATCGTATAAGTGAACTGGAAAGACAAATAGTATTAAGAGATAATGAACACGAAGAAGATCCGGAGGTTGTTAAATGCGAAGTCGTAGAATAAAAAAACAAATATGGCTTAATGATGAAGAAGAATATATTATGAAGAGTAAGTCACAAGCAGTTGGTATGAATGCCTCTGATTATATTAGACATCTTATTGTAGGTTATAAACCGAAAGAGAAACCGTCAGAGCAATTTTATGAAGAAATAAAAAATATTCGCAACATTGGAAATAATATAAATCAGATAGCCAGAATTGCAAATGCAAAAGGTGTAATAGATGTGCCTCATTTAAAGAAAGAAATTGATAAATTAGATGAGTTTATTATTGATATGAAAAATAAATATTTAAGACCAGATAAAGATGAATGAATTTTGTCTGTATTATGGTAAAAAAATAAATTAAATGATATAATTATTATCGTTGGGAGAGGGTAGTAATGTTATCAAACTTAGATTGTTCAATATTAAAAGAATTAGATAGACAAAATATAAAATCAGATGTTATTTCAGTAGTAATGAATAGACTAGATACTAATGATAAGAAAAATGATTTTCTTTCATTTATGATTGATAACAGAAATGTCCTTATATCTTTAAAAGATATTTTTAGTGAATTAAATATAATCACTAAATAGTAAGTTATTGTTTAGATTAGTTTGAAATACAACTAATCTATTTTTATATAACTATTTAGAAAAAAATCTAAATAGTTATTGACATTAGAGTTACAAAATAGTATAATCTATTTAGATATATATCGAAATACTATAAGTGAGGTGATTATTTTGGGAATGTCGGAAACATTAAAAGCAATTAGTGATCCTGTAAGAAGAGAGATATTAGAACTATTAAAAGATGGTAGAAAAACAGCAGGAGAAATATCAAGTAGCTTTAATTTAACAGGAGCAACCGTATCATATCATTTATCAAATTTAAAGAAAGCAAATTTAATAACTGAAACAAAGCAAAAGAACTTTATATTTTATGAATTAAATAGTTCCGTATTTGAAGATGTCTTAGTTTGGATTTATAAGTTGGGAGGAAATAAGAATGGAAAAGAAAAATAAAAGAACATTAATTTTAAGTGTAATTATATGTTTATTACCAATGGTATTAGGTATTGCTTTTTATAATAGGCTACCAGAACAAATGCCAATTCATTTTACGATAAATGATGTACCAGATAATTATGCACAAAAAAATTTTGCATTATTTGGAATACCAGTTATTATGGCTATTGTGCAAGCAATATGTATAATATGTACAACAAAAGTTAATAAATTAAAAAATAGTGAAAAACCTAGAGTTTTAAAAATAATGGAATGGTTTATTCCAATTATTACAGTATTAGTATATATCATTATGATAGAAGTTCCGTTAGGTAGTGATGTTTATGTTGGAAAAAGTGTATGTTTGATATTAGGAATATTATTTACGATTATTGGAAACTATATGCCTAAAATGAATTATGAAACAGGAAAAAAACTTTTTCATCCAACTCCTAAAACTGAAAAATCATTTAGAAAAATGAGTAGAATTATGGGATATGGTTTTCTAGGTATGGGTATTATATTACTAATATTGATTATATGGGTATAACAATAAATTACAAGTATACTTTAAGATGTAAATAATTTAATATTTATATCTTATTTTTTTGTGTTAAATTATTTACCAAGAGTTTAAGTGAGAACAGCAAATTACAGAGGTCTTAGAATCTAACAAATTGACAGTTCAACTTTTATTTCTATTATTAATTTAGTTTAAGATAGTGAGGTCAAAGAATCTATATAACAAGCTTGATGAAATAATGGTGGAAACAGAAGACTTAAATTCAGAAAGGAGTAAATAATGAAATCAGTATTAAGTGTAGATGTTGCTAAAGGAAAAAGTATGGTAATGTTATCTACAGAGTATGGAGAAGTATTAATTGAACCAAAAGAAATTAAACATAATTTAAAAGATTTTGATGAATTAAAAAATCAAATTAATAATTTTAAATTAGATGATTTAACAATATTTATGGAATCAACAGGAATCTATCATTTATCAGTAGAAAGATATTTTAAAGAAAATGAGTTTAATACTTTAGTAATAAATAGTTTAACTACTAAAAATAATTATGATACTTTAAGGAAAACAAAAACAGATACTAAAGATTGTATGAGATTAGCCAAGTTATTTTTTGTTAATGAAGTAGAATATCACGATTTATCAAAGAAAGATTTATATGCAAATTTAAAAGCAATGACAAGACAATATTTTTATCTAACACAGTTAAATGTTAGTTGTAAAAATAGATATAAGAGATTGATTAATATTTGTTTTCCAGAGTTTGAAGAAATATTCAAAGGCAGTAGAATTTATGAAGAAACAGCTTTAAATTTTATAAAAACATTTCCTCATGCTTATATTGTTAAAGAAAAAAGAATTGATGCTTTATATAACAACTTATATAAAACTAATTCAAGACATGATTATTATTACAAAAGATTAGCAAATAAAATTAAAGAGATTTCTCTTAATTCTTATCCAGGAGTAGATAAAGAACATTCAGATGTTAAAAATTTATCAGATATGGCAAGTATTTTACAAGAAAACACTAAGACAATAAATGAGTTAAAAAACAAGATGATTGAAACAGCAAAAAAGTCACCTTACTTTGATATTATTAATTCATTTTATGGTATTGGAGAAGTATTAACAACTGAATTACTTGGAGAACTTGGAGATATTACAAGATTTGATAATCATAAACAACTAATTGCTTTTTGTGGTTTAGATCCAACAATTATACAATCAGGAAAAAGTATTAATGTTCATGGAACAATATCTAAACGAGGGAATAAATATGCAAGATGGATATTATTTAATATTAGCCAAATGGTAGTTAAATTAGGTCATCAATGTCCTAATCATCCAGTTTATAATTATTATTTAACAAAAAAAGCAGAAGGCAAACATTACTATGAAAGCCTAACTGCATGTTCAACAAAAATATTAAGAATGTTATATACAATGTGCAAAAATAATACAACATTCAAAATAAATTAACAAATTCATTTTATCACATATATTACTATAATACACGAAAAATTTAAAAAATGCCTATTTTCGTGATTTTTGTCGTGGTATAATATTTATATAAATTTAGTATTGACAAAACTTAGATAGTCAATTTATTGAGTAAATCAGAAGTGGTTTGCTCTTTTTTTATGCCAAAATGAAAGGAGTGAGAAAGATTGCAACGACAGGAATATGGAAAATAGAAAAGAGATTAGATAATGTAATAGATTATACTACTAATATTGAAAAGACTATCAATAGTGATTATGGTAAAGATAGTTATTATGATTTACACAATGTTATTGATTATGTTGAAGCAGATTATAAAACAGAAAAACAATTTTATGTGTCTGGTGTGAATTGTAATCCTAAAACTGCATTAGAAGAAATGGCTATTACAAAAGAGCAATATGGTAAGACAGGAGGAATACTTGGCTTTCACGCCTTTCAATCATTTGCAGAGGGAGAAGTTACTCCGGAACAATGTCACGCTATTGGAGTAAGACTTGCCGAAGAAATGTGGGGAGATAGGTTTGAGGTTGTTGTTAGTACACATCTTAACACTAATCATTATCATAATCATTTTGTAATAAATTCTGTATCATTTAAAGATGGAAAAAGATATTATGATAAAAGAGAAACTTATGCAGAATTAAGAAGATTATCAGATTCTTTATGTGAAGAATACGGCTTGTCGGTATTGAAAGAAAAGCCTTGCAGAAATAGTAGAATCAACTTTGCTAATTATCAAAAAGACAATAACAATAAAGTTAATTATTACTCTATTGCTAAAAATGATTTAGATAGAGCAATAGGTATGGCTACTTCTTATTATGACTTTGAAGATTTGATGAAAGCAATGGATTATGAGTTAATTTATAGAGGTAATAAGTTAAGCATAAAAAGAAGTCCATATAAGAAAAATATCCGTATTGAAAGATATTTTGGTAATGAATATTCTATTGATAGAATTAAGCAAAGAATTGATGAAGAATATATCAAACGAGTACCTTTTATAGAAGAATATGGTAACAAGAAAAAGTATAATTCTAACTATTATAAAAAGCGAAAGCCAAAAGGATTTTATGCTTTATATATTCACTATTGTTATCTATTAAGAGTATTTCCTAAAAAGTATCCTTATCAAAAATTATCTCCTGCTATTCGTGCTGATGTACGAAAGATGGAAGAAATATCAAATGAAACAAGACTGCTTGTCAGAAATAATTTAAAAACTGACGAGCAGTTTTTTGCGTTTAAAGAAGATAAAGAAAAAAGACTTGAAGAACTTATGGATCAGAGAAGTAAACTCTGGTACAAACATAAAAAGTCAAAGTCAAAACAAGAAAAGGAAGAAATTAAGGAACAAATAGATAACTTAAATAAAGAAATAAATCCGTTACGAAAGGAGGTGGTGCTATGTAAAGATATTATAGAAAGAAGTAAGAAGATGGAACAAAATCTTCAAGAATTATCTGATGAAAAAAATCAAGAAAAGGAGGTAGAGAAAAATGAACACATCAGGTGACGCAGCTGAATCTATTGTAAGAATGAGTTTACAAGGATTAGAGGTAGCAGTAAGACTATCTGGAAGTGGAGCAAAAAATGTTGCTGCACTAATGATTGCAATATTAAAAGACCAAAAACAAACAAAAGGTAAGACAAGACTTACTAATATGCTTAAATCTGGTAAAGAACTTAAAGTATTTACTGTTAAGGAAGAAGATTTAAGAAAATTCACAGAGGAAGCAAAAAGATATGGTGTTTTATTTTGTGCTTTAAAAAGTAGAGGTAAAAGTGTAGATGGTATGGTCGACATTATGGTTAGAGCAGAAGACGCAAGTAAAATAAATCGTATTGTTGATAGATTTAATCTTGCTACTGTTGATACGGCTTCTATTAAAAGTGAAATTCAAAAATCAAAAGACAGTAAAGATAAAGGGGTTGTTATTAAGAGTGTCGAAGAAAAATTGGTTGATGATATTTTATCTAAACCTATAAGCAAGGAAGAAAATGAAATGTCAAACCCCCAAGTGGCAAAGACAGAAAAAAGCCCTCTGTCAGAGCCTACCTTAGACAACAAAAACAAGTCAGACAAGGGTACTAAATCTGAAAAACCATCTGTTAGAGAAGAAATAAAAGCAATAAGAGAAGAACAGAAGAAAGATAAAGATTTAGATAAAGATGAACTTAAAAAAGAAAAACCAGAAAAAAACAAAACTACAAAACACAAACAACCAAAATCAAAAAAGAAAAAATCAAAGGAAAGAGGGTAATAGAATATGAATGATTTTGACCAAATAATGGCTAATGCTAATAACAATACCACTAAATCAAATAAATCTTTTGATAAAAATGCTTGGAGAGAAAGAAAGCAACAAGAAAGACAAGAAGTATATGATTTAATGGACAAAACAGCAGACGAGATAAAAACAGATATTAACAAGTATAAACAATACCTAGATGTTCAAGGAAGATTCGACAAATACTCTGTTGGTAATGCACTTGTAATATCTGCTACTTATCCTAATGCTATACAAATAAAAGAATTTGATGATTGGAAAGAATCCGGAGCATTTATAAAGAAAGGTGCAAATGGTATTAAGATATTAGAACCGGGAGATTCTTATACAAGGTCAGATGGTAGTTCTGCTATTTCATATAATGTTAAGAAAATGTTTGATATATCACAAACAACATCTACACAAAAGCCAAGAACTATCAATTATGATGATAGAGTAAAATTAACGGCTCTTTTAAAAGACTGTCCTGTTGATATAAAGGCAGTAGATGAAATTCCCAATAGTGATAAAGTTGCACTATGGAATAAGGAAGATAATGTTTTATATGTTAAAAGGGGTGGAGAAACTCCAACAATATTTAAACAACTTGCAAAAGAACTAACTAGATCTGCACTTGAAGAAACAGGAAATACTGAACTAGATAATTTTAAATGTGAATCTACTTCATATATGTTATGTAAGAAATATGGAATTGATGTGTCAGATATAAATATCAACACTATTCCAGATGTATTTAAAAATATGAGTGCTAGTGAGGTAAGAAATGAATTAACTTCTATGCGTAGCAATATGGAAGATATAAATACTAGAATGAGTGCATATTTTGAAACTATTTCAAAAGCACAAAAAAATAAGGAACACGAAAGATAGGAGGAATTATGAAAGAAGAAATTAAAGTGTTAGAACTTGATAAATACGAGTTAGGTATTCTTATCAATGCTTTAAATGAGTTTAGAAATAAAATGATTAAAGAGGGCAAAGATACAGAATATGTTGATGAGGTTTTATTAAGAGCCATTGACGCCCCACCTAAAAAAAAAGTTCTCACAAGGTCTATGAGGAGAGATGAATACAGATTCTAGTTATCCAAAGTGGTTGTATTGTCTTGGACTAATACCGACAATATGGTTAGCACTTTTAATTGCACCATCAGTAAATGGAGGATTACCACAAATAATGAAAGATTTTTCAGATGTTATTGGTAATCCTTTTCATATTACTTGGTGTGATAGTTCAATAAAGGTAATAATAATATTTATTATTGGCTATGTAATGGCAATTACAATTTATTTATCTACTAAAAAGAATTACCGTAGGAGAGAAGAACACGGCTCTGCAAGGTGGGGAAATGCAAATGAGATAAATAAAAAGTACAAACAACTACCTATGGATAGAAATAAGTTATTAACTCAAAATGTTTGTATAGGGTTAAATGGAAAAAAGCATAGAAGAAATCTAAATGTTTTAGTCTGTGGTGGTAGTGGAGCAGGTAAGACAAGGTTTTATTGCAAACCAAATGTAATGCAATGCAATACCTCAATGGTAATTTTAGACCCCAAGGGCGAAATTGTGAGGGACACAGGCGAATTATTGAAAAAGAAAGGCTATGAGGTAAAAGTATTAGACTTAATAAATATGGAAAAGAGTCATTGTTACAACCCGTTCGTTTACCTAAAAAATGACAATGATGTTCAAAAACTTGTAACCAATTTATTTAAGTCAACAACACCAAAGGGTAGTCAGTCTAATGATCCGTTCTGGGATACGGCTGCAAGTATGTTACTACTAGCACTTGTATTTTATCTTAAATATGAAGCACCAGAGGATGAACAAAACTTTCCAATGGTAATGGAATTACTTCGAGCAGGAGAAGTACACGAAGATGATGATGCTTATGTAAGTCCATTAGATGTTTTATTTAATAGATTAGAAGAAAGAGAACCAGAACATATTGCAGTTAAGTATTATCGTGATTATCATAGTGGTTCTGCTAAAACATTAAAATCTATTCAGATTACTTTGGCTGCAAGATTAGAAAAATTTAACCTAGAAAGTTTGGCTTCTTTAACTGCTACTGATGAATTAGATTTACCATCATTAGGAGAAAAGAAAACAGCATTATTTGCACTTATACCGGATAATGACACGAGCTTTAACTTTCTAGTTAGCATTTTATATACGCAACTGTTTCAGCAGTTGTTTTTTTTGGCAGACCATAAATACGGAGGAAGTTTACCAGTACACGTTCATTTCATAATGGACGAGTTTGCCAATGTTTCACTTCCAGATGACTTTGATAAGATACTTTCAGTTATGCGTTCGAGAGAAGTTTCAGTATCTATTATTCTTCAAAATCTAGCACAATTAAAAGCACTTTTTGAGAAGCAATGGGAGTCAATAGTAGGAAACTGCGATGAATTTCTATATCTAGGAGGAAACGAGCAATCTACGCACAAGTATGTTTCAGAACTCTTGGGGAAAGAAACGATTGACACTAATACTTATGGAAAATCAAGTGGTAGAAGTGGTAATTATTCAACTAACTATCAAATAAGTGGTAGGGAGTTATTAACTCCTGATGAAGTAAGGTTACTTGATAATAAATATGCAATTCTTTTTATAAGAGGAGAAAGACCAGTAATGGACTTTAAGTATGATATTTTAAAACACCCTAATGTGGCATTTACTACTGATGGGAAAGAAAAGCCTTACTTACACGGAGGAACAGAAAATGCTATTGCTTCAATTAGTATTGACGAAAATGTAGATAACTATGATTTCACAGAAATTGAAGATATAGCAAATGACTATGAATTGATTACTTCGGAAGAGGTAGAAGACTATTTTAAAGGAAAAGGAGAATGAAATTTATGAATAAAAATAGTAAACAATTAAAAATGAGTAGTAAAGGAAAGAAATTATTTAAGGCTTATGTATTAGGAGTAAGTCTTTTTGCAATAACCATTGGAACAAGTATGAATGTTTTAGCAGCAGATGATCCAATGACTGTTGTAAATAACTTATCTAACTTTATCTTCGGACTAATTAGAGCAATAGGTATGATTTTGCTAGGCTTTGGTATAGTTCAAGTAGGGTTGTCATTAAAGAGTCACGACCCTAGTCAAAGAGCCAATGGTTTCTTGACAGTTGCAGGTGGTATTGTTATCACATTTGCAAAAGAAATCTTAAACATGATAACAGGTTAAGCAATTATCAAAGGGCGAGTAAATATTCTACTCGTCCTCATCTTATTTTTACAAGGAGGTGTTAATATTGAGCGATAATTGGGTAGTGCAAAATTTACAAAATGCACTTGATACTTGGAACTCAAAGTTAGGAGAAATATGGCAATTAGTTACGCAAACTCCGGAAACTTTTAAAGGTGGAAGTATTTGGAATGTAATTCTAAATATTCACGGTGCTGTTCAAGCCATTGGACTTGCATTGTTAGTTTTATTCTTTGTAGTTGGTGTAATGAAAACTTGTGGCTCTATAACAGAAGTAAAGAAACCGGAACACGCTCTTAAATTATTTATACGATTCGTAATCGCAAAGATAGTGGTAACGTACGGACTTGATTTAATGCTTTCATTATTTAAGATAGTTCAAGGAGTTATATCTACAATTATTCAGGCTTCAGGACTAGGTGGAGCAACAAGCACAACATTACCACAAGAAATTATAACGGCAGTAGAAAAATGTGGTTTCTTTGAATCCATACCACTATGGGCAGTCACACTAATTGGTGGCTTATTTATTACAGTATTATCTTTCATAATGATAATGACTGTTTATGGTAGATTCTTTAAGTTATATCTTTATACTGCAATAGCACCGATACCCTTATCTACTTTTGCAGGAGAACCTACACAAAGTGTTGGGAAGAGTTTTATTAAATCTTATTGTGCCGTTTGTTTAGAGGGAGCAATTATAGTCTTATCTTGTATTATATTCTCTCTATTTGCAAGTTCACCACCAGTAGTGGACGCAAATGCAGCAGCAGTCACGCAGGTGTGGAAATATATTGGAGAATTAATTTTCAATATGTTAGTGCTTGTAGGAACAATAAAATTATCTGATAGAGTCGTTCGTGAAATGATGGGATTATAAGGAGGTGTCAAATGAACGAAAAGATAGAAAAAATAAAAAATGATATAGAAACTTTTTTAAAAGATTCAATGGAACATCAAAATAAACACATTGATTATATTTTGTATGATCCAGATAATGATAATATTTTTGTATTAGCAAGTGATGATTATGGTGAAGCAATAGAGTTTACACCTTTTACTAAGGAGTATGATGGAGGGTATCTTGAAGTTCCAGAGTGGGATTATAATTTTGATTATTATATCTATAACTATTTAGAAGAAGGTAAAAGAATTGGCTATATGACTGATGAAGTTCACTATTCTATTTGGAACTCTATTCACGAGTTATATCCAGAAGATATTGATTACAAAGATGGAGTTCAAGCATATCTACAATATTGTGCAGACAATGGAATTACAAAAGAATATTTGGATAAAAAGACTGGTTTTGATACACCAGATGTTATGCAATATTTTGAAGGACTAGCAATAAATGATACTATGAAATATAAAGGTTATATTATAGAGGCTGATGACTTAAATTTGGATAATCCAAAAGAAAACCTTGTCCATATATATGAAAATGAACAAGATTATGACAAAAAGGAAGAAATAGAAACAGTTTCACTAAATACTATTGGATTAAAACAAAATGTTAGAGATTATATAGATGAGTTTTATATTGATAAAACTGTTATAGAAAGTGAAAAGGCATATTTCACATTTGTATTAGGATACGACTTGTTAAATGATATGCTTTCAAAATCATCAACACCGGAAAATGATGTTAGTTATGATTTCTGCAATATGATTGCAGGGGAATTTTTAAAGAGCGAAGAATACAAAAATGAAAAATATTCTTCTTATGAAATGTTAGAAAGTTGGGTAAATGATAACAAGGATTTCATAAGAGAACAACACAGTTTATTTATTGGAGAAACAATTGATAGAGATACTACTAGAATGCTTGATGGTGGTATGTATGTTATAGATTTAGGTTATAGAAATAAGCAACCAGTTGCTTTAATTGAAAAAACAATGAAAGACAATAGTAAAGAATATATTATTGCATTTAACTATAAAATCACTGATAAAAAAATTGACTGGGCGTATGGCTATTATTATAACGAAAATATTTCAAAAGCAAAGCAAGATTTTAATAAAGTATTGTCCGGTGGAAATCTTGCAAACACATTTGATAAAAATAAAAAGGACAAAGAAAGGTAGGTATAAATGGAAGTAAAAATAAATAGGGAAATAAGAAACTATACAGAAAGCATTTTCTTCGGACTGTCATTAAGACAGTTCGTTTTTTCTATATTGGCTTGTGGTGTAGCAGTATTATTATACTTTTTATTAAAAGGACACTTTGGAATAGAAACTTTGTCTTGGGTATGTATATTAGGTGCTGCACCTTTTGCTGCAATAGGTTTTGTAACTTATAACGGTATGACAGCCGAAAAGTTTTTATACGCCTATATTAAATCAGAGTTTTTAATACCAAAGAATCTAACTTTTAAACCAGTTAATTTTTACTACGAATTATTAAAAGATAAATTAGAAAAGGAGGGTGAAAATAGTGAAGACATTAAGAACACTATTCAAACAAGATAAAGAAGCATTTGTAGTGCCAAAAGGAATACAAGATGTTATACCTGTTACTAGAATATGGCAAGATGGAATATTTCAAGTAGGAAAAAATAAATATTCAAAATGTTACCGTTTTACTGATATAAACTATGCAGTTGCAAGTAGGGCAGATAAAGAGGGTATGTTTTTAGAATATAGTGAGTTATTAAATTCCTTTGATACAGGAGCAACCACTAAAATAACTATATTAAATAGAAGATTAAACAAAATAGACTTTGAAAAAAATATTTTATTACCATTATCTAATGATAAGTTAGATGAATATAGGAAAGAATATAATAAAATGCTTTTAGATAAAGCAACAGGAGCAAACGGAATTACACAAGAAAAATTTATAACAGTTTCTGTTAATAAAAAAAGTGTAGAAGAAGCAAGAAACTATTTTACAAGAATTAGTGCTGATTTAATAAATCACTTTTCACAACTAGGGTCAAAATGTATTGAATTAGAAGCAGAAGATAGATTAAGACTATGTCACGATTTTTATAGACAAGGAGAGGAAAATGCTTTTACTTTTGATATGATACAAAATATGAAAAAAGGACATAGTTTTAAAGATTTTATATGCCCTGATAGTTTTGAGTTTGAAAAAGATTATTTTAAAATGGGTAAGAAATATGGTAGAGTCATTTTCTTAAAAGAATATGCAAGTTATATTAAGGACAATATGGTAGCAGAACTTACAGATTTAAACAGAAATATGATGATGAGTATTGATGTCATACCAGTTCCTATGGACGAGGCAGTTAGAGAGGTAGAGAATAGAAGATTAGGTGTTGAAACTAATATAACTAACTGGCAAAGAAGACAAAACTCTAATAATAATTTTAGTGCAGTAATACCTTATGATTTAGAGCAACAAAGAATTGAATCAAAAGAGTTTTTAGATGATTTAACAACTCGTGACCAAAGAATGTTTTTAAGTGTATTAACAATGGTGCATACGGCAGATAGTAAGGAACAATTAGATAATGATACTGAAAGTCTATTAACTACTGCAAGAAAACATTTATGTCAGTTCTCAATACTTAAATATCAACAAATGGATGGACTAAATACAGTAATGCCATTTGGAGTTAGAAAGATAGACGCATTAAGAACTTTGACTACTGAAAGTCTAGCAGTATTTATACCTTTTAGAGTACAAGAGATAAATCACGAAAACGGAATTTATTATGGTCAAAATGTTATAAGTAAAAATATGATTATTGCAGATAGACGACAATTATTAAATGGTAATTCGTTTATTCTTGGAGTTTCTGGTTCTGGTAAATCATTTACTGGAAAGAACGAAATTGTATCAGTAATACTTCGTGACCCTAATGCAGATGTAATAATTATTGATCCAGAGCGTGAGTATTCACAGTTGATAAATGCCCTTGGTGGAGAGGTAATTCATATATCTGCAACAAGTAATAATCATATAAATGCTATGGACTTAAATAGTGAATATGGAGATGGTGCTAACCCAGTAATTTTGAAATCAGAGTTTATACTTTCTCTATGTGAACAGTTGATTGGTGGAAATAATCTTGGACCAAAGCAAAAAAGCATTATAGATAGATGTACTGCTTCGGTTTATAGACATTATCAACAAGGAAATTATCAAGGTGTTCCACCAACATTACAAGATTTTAGAGAAGAATTATTAAAACAAAATGAACCAGAAGCAAAAGAAATTGCGTTAGCGATTGAACTATTTACAAATGGTAGTTTAAATACCTTTGCTAAAAACACAAATGTTGATACTAATAACAGATTATTGTGCTATGACATTTTAGATTTAGGAAAGCAATTATTACCTATTGGTATGTTAGTAGTTCTTGATAGTATTTTAAATAGAATAACCACAAACAGGAGTAAAGGTAGAAATACCTTTATTTTTATTGATGAAATTTATCTATTATTTCAACACGAGTATTCTGCTAACTTCCTATTCACTTTATGGAAGCGTGTTAGAAAGTACGGTGCATATTGTACTGGTATAACACAGAATGTTGATGATTTATTACAAAGTCATACTGCTAGAACAATGTTAGCCAATAGTGAGTTTATAGTAATGTTAAATCAGGCTAGTACCGATAGATTAGAATTAGCAAAATTACTTAATATATCAGAACTACAAATGGGGTATATCACAAATGTAGGAGCAGGACAAGGACTATTAAAAGTAGGCAGTTCATTAGTTCCATTTATAAATAAATTTCCAACAAATACTAAACTATATAAACTTATGACTACAAAACCCGGCGAAGGTAATTAACAGTTAGGAGGTGGTTATCTTGGCAGACATTAAAGTCAAAGATATAGCAAAAAAAGGTGTAAAAACAATTAACAAAGCAGTAGTTCAAACCGAAAGATTTAAAGATAATATTGTAAGAACAAAAGAAAAAGCAGAAGAAACTGTTAGTAATGATATTAACAGTAATGAATATGCAAGTAATAAAATAAAGTTTGCTACTGATAGAGCCTTTGATGAAAGTGTTAATCAATTTAATAAACAAGGTCAAAAATCATTTATGAAAACCAAGGAAAATTATCAGAAATCAAAGGCAAAAATCAAACAATTAAAAAAGAAAATAAAAGATAAAAGAAAAGTAAAATCAACAGTTAGAAATACTAAAGCTGCTATTAAAACAAGTAAAGAAGTGGCAAAGAAAACTGAAAAGACTGCCAAAGAAACGATTAAGGCAAGTAAAAGAACAATGCAAATTGCAAAAGAAACAGCCAAGAGAACTGCACAAGGAGTTAAGGTGGCAATTAAAACAACAATATCTGCAATAAAAGCAATCATAGCCGGAACAAAGGCTTTGGTTGCTGCCATTGTTGCAGGAGGTTGGGTAGCCGTGATAGTTATCATAGTTATATGTCTAGTTGCTTTAATGTGTAGTTCAATTTTTGGTATATTTTTTAGTAGTCAAAAAACGAGTGCTAATTCTATTACAATGAATACAGTTGTAGCAGAATGTAATCAGGAATTTTCTGATAAGTTACAATCTATTCAAGACTCTAATCCACACGACGATTATGTTTTAGAGGGGAGTATGGCAAGTTGGAAAGATGTTCTAACAGTATATACAATAAAACAATCTAATGGTGTGAATCAACAAGATGTAATGACAATAGATGATAATAAGAAAAATGTTATTAAACAAATATTCTGGGATATGAATAGTTTGACATCAGAAGTAAAAGATGAAATGGTTACAGAACAAGGAACTAATGCAGATGAAATGCCTAAACAAGTACAAAAGAAAGTATTGCATATCAAGATAAACACAAAGACACTAGAACAAATGAAAAATGATTATCACTTTTCACCTGCTCAGAATAAACAATTAGCAGAACTTACTGATAACAAATATGCAAGTTTGTGGAACGGAGTTATTTATGGGGCTAATGATTCAGGTGAATATGTTAATTGGCGACAAGCAGGACAGAGTTGGTCCAATATAAAAATAGGTAATACTAATAGTACAATAGGAAATATTGGTTGCCTAGTTACTTCAATAGCAATACTAATTGAAAAGTCAGGAGTACCTACACCAAATATAGAACCATTTAATCCGGGAACATTTGTAGAAGCATTAAATAAAAATGGTGGCTTTGATGAAAGAGGTAATTTATATTATGGACCGATTAGTAATGTCGTTCCAAACTTTAAATATGTAGGTAATGTCAATTTAAGAGGAAAAAGCAGAAACGAAAAATTAGCCTTAATTACTCAATATGTAAATGCAGGTTATTTTGTAACGGAAGAAGTAAAAGGAGCAACACCGGGAAATCAACATTGGGTTGCAGTTACGGGAGTAAATGGTAATAATGTTATTATGGTTGATCCAGCGTCTAATCAAACGGATATGTGGAGTGCATACGAGTGGAGTAAATCATCTCAATTTAATTATTTTAAGGCTGAGTAAGTATGCTATTTGCAATTTTAAAATTAAGTATAGGAATACTAATTCTATATACTAAAATAAAAAAGGTTATTTCTAAAATTAAGAGATAGCCTTGATACATAAAATAATAAATCATTTTACACTTACAAGAAAAATATGTAAAATGCTAGAAAAAACTTGGGGGAAAATAATTTTAATGGTATGCTTAAATCGGAGGTGCGACTAATGAAAACTATGTTTAAACTATTAATTTTACCGTTTACAATTATGAAATATATGTTTGCACTAATAAAAGGAATATTATTCGGTATATTATTATTTCCACTTGCTGCCTTAGGAATTGACCCATTTCATCGCTAATTTTTAACTATGTCATTAAAATAATAATCTTGTAGAGAAAAGATTTATTCATTCTATTTTGAATAATCTTTTTTTGTGTTTGATAAATAAAAATGGTGAAATTAGAAAAAATATTATAAAAAAATTTTGAAAGAGTTGCTTGTTGCTTTTTAATGATATAATATAATTAACAAAAAAATCATAAGAGAAAGGAGAAGGTAATATGGATAAGACATATATGTGTATTGATTTAAAAAGTTTTTATGCTTCAGTAGAATGTAGAGAAAGAAATCTTGATCCATTAAATACTAATCTTGTTGTGGCAGATGAATCAAGAACTGATAAAACAATATGTCTTGCCGTTTCTCCATCTCTTAAATCTTATGGTTTATCTGGAAGATGTAGATTGTTTGAAGCAAAACAAAAGGTTAAAGAGGTAAATTATAAGAGAAGAAAAGAAAACAATTATAAACCATTTACAGGAAGGTCTTATATTGATTCTGAATTAAAAAGTAATTCTAATTTAGAACTTGATTTTATAAAAGCTATTCCAAGAATGAAATTATATATGAAGTATAGTACAGATATTTATAATATTTATTTAAAATATATTGCACCAGAAGATATATTGGTATATTCAATAGATGAAGTTTTTTGTGATATAACTAACTATTTAAAATTTTATAAAATGACAGCAGAGGAATTAGTTATAAAAATGATAGAGGATGTATATAAAACGACTGGAATAACTGCAACTGCTGGAATAGGTACTAATATGTATTTGGCAAAAGTTGCAATGGATATTACTGCAAAACATATGAAACCAAATAAATTCGGAGTTCGTATGGCAAGGTTAGACGAAAAATCTTATAAGGAACAATTATGGAATCATAGACCTCTAACTGATTTTTGGAGAGTAGGAAAAGGGTATGAAAAGAAATTAGAACAAAACAATATGTTCACAATGGGTGATGTTGCTAGAATGTCATTAAATAATGAAGATTTATTATTTAAACTATTTGGTGTTAATGCAGAATTTCTAATTGATCACGCTTGGGGTTATGAACCTTGTACTATTAGTGAAGCAAAAAATTATAAACCCACATCAAATAGTATAAGTCAAGGACAAGTATTACATTGTCCCTATGATTATTCAAAGACTAGACTTATTGTAAGTGAAATGGTGGATAATTTAGTGTTAGACTTGGTTGAAAAACATTTAATAACTAATCAACTTGTATTAACAATAGGGTATGATATTGAGAATTTAACTAATTCTAAAATTAGTTCAAAATATAATGGTGAAGTTGTAACTGATGGATATGGAAGAAAGATTCCAAAACATTCCCACGGAACTGTTAATTTAGATCATAGAACATCATCAACTAAAATCATTATGACCGAGGTATTGAAGTTGTATGAAAGAATTGTTAATCCTATTCTTTTAACTAGGAGAATAAATATAACTGCTTGTAATGTTGTTGATGAATCATTTGTTGAAAAGAAACCACAAGGAGAACAATTAGATTTATTCACTAATTATGAGGTCGTGGAAGCAAATAAAAGTAAACAAATACAAGAAGAAACAGAAGAAAGAAAAGTACAAAAAACATTACTTGAAATAAAGAAAAAATATGGAAAAAATGCTATTTTAAAAGGAATGAATCTTCAAGAGGGAGCAACTGCAAAGGATAGAAATGAGGAAGTAGGAGGTCATAAAGGATGAATAATTATAAAGATATAATAAACTTAACTAGACCACAATCAAAGCACCCACATTTAGGAATTGACTCTCGTGCTGCTCAATTTGCACCTTTTGCTGCGTTAACCGGATATGATAGTGCAGTAAAAGAAACTGCGAGATTAACAAAAAGAAAAATAGAATTAAATGATGAATTAAAAGAAATAATCAATAATAAGTTAAATTACATTGAGAAAAATATAAAGGAAAAAAACATTATTTCTGTAACATATTTTGTAAAAGATGAAAAAAAAGACGGAGGAAGATACGAAAGTTATTCTGGAATAGTTAAGAGAATAAATAATGTTGAGGAATATATTAAATTTGAAGACAATAAGATAATAAACTTTAATGATATTTTGTCATTAGATGGGGAGATATTTAATAGTTTTAGTATTTATGAATAGATAGAAAGGATGATACAAATGATTGATTTAGTTGAGTATTACAAAAATAATGTAAAAAAAGATGATTATTATTATAGATTCTATAATCAACTTATTACTATTCCTGAGAAAGAGCAAAAGGCAATGGAAGAATTGGATTGGATTGGCAATGAATACATTGATGATACAAGGTTTGAGGTGTTTGACGAGGAGGATGCAATTAAAAGATTTAAAGAGTTATGTGAACCAGATGAAGATATGACATCAAATAATGATAATATTGACTTATTTTATTATATTTGTTTCTTTTTGAAAGATTCTGGATATTGCATAGAAGAATTTCCAAGATTATTAGAAAGACCACCTCTTGAACCATTCAAATTTACATATAATGAAATAAGAGATAAAGCAATAGAAAGAGGAATGGTTGAAGAAAACGGAACAGTTAAATATAATTCAAGAAGAAAAATAGTTGCTGACTTACATTTTGTAAAGAAAAGTATTGGTGTTAAAATAGATGATAATATAAATAAAAAATTTCAGGAAATATCTACTAGAAATGCAAAATTTGAAGCAATGTCCACTGATGAAAAAATAAAGGAAATAATTAATTTGATTGAAAACCTGCTAAAAGAAAATGGAAAGTATATAAAATTAGATTATAAGAATATTGCGTTAGATGTTTTAAATGACGATATTATTACATCATTTAAAAAGAAGATTCAATGCTTTAGACATTCATCAGAAGAAGCAATAAAAGAACGACAATCTTTTACAGAAAATCAAAAAAAATTCATAATAGACTATGGAATTATGATATGTAATTTAATTTATTATAATAGAAAATAAAAAAAGGTAACCAAATTGGAAACCTTTAATCATCTATATCCTCAAATAATTTAGAATCGTAAAAATCTTTTAGAGAGATTTTCAATGTTTTGCAAACTTGATATATAACAGTAGAACTTGGATTTTCAACTTTGCAATTAACAATATCTCTCAAAGTTGATGGAGGAATAGTGGAAGATTCTGCTAATTTATTGATGGTAATATTTTTATTTGCACATAATTCTTCAATTCTTAAACTCAATGCCTTTTTGAATAACATACTAAATCCCTCACTTTCTTATAATATTGTATAAGAATAAGTATAAAATTATGCACGGATATCCGTTGACTTTTGCGCAATAGAGTGTTATAATAGCAAAGTAAATTTAATAAATGGTATCAAAAATATAATTGGTTAAGCAGTACAAAATGATTATATATATTTTTTGTATTGCTTTTTTTATAAGAAAGTAATGGAAATAAATGTATTTTAAGGAGGAGAAAATAAAAATGGAAGAATTGTTTTTGGTTTTAATGCTTATTATAATTTTGATTATTGTATATATTTTTTTAAAGTTTTATCAAAGAAAAGAAGAAGAAACCGAAAAAATAAGAGAACAACAGGAGTACGAAAAATTGCACACTTTAAATGGGAGAATTAATTTTCATAGAAATCAAGAACTTAGTGCATATAAACTAGATGAATATAAAATAGGAGATTGGGAAAAAATTGTTAGGAAAAATATGCATTCGATTGTAAAAATTAATAATCAATATAAAATTAACAAAGAAATTAATGTTCTAATAGGGGATTATGACAAGATGTCAGTTTCTAATTCTGTTTGTATTTTAGAAAGTATGGGATTAAGTGTAACTATTGCTAAATCAGCGATTGAAATAATGGAAAGACTAAACAATGGAGAAAAATATGATTTAATAATTACAAACAATATTTATGATAGAGGCAACTGTGATGGACCTCAATTACTTTACGAATTAAGAAATTGTGATATTAAAATTCCAGTTATAGTTTTAACTGTATCACATAATAAAAGAGCAGAGTTTATAAGTGAAGGCTTTGATGAATATATGACAAAGCTACTAGATCAAGAAAAAGTAAAAGAGGTTTTACCTAGAATATTTGATGATTTGAAATTTACTAAGATTAAAAGCAATAAATCAGCATAGATTTATTGCCTCAGACCGTTTGTAAAATTTTAAAGAACTAATTTAGAAATTTCTACCTTTGGAGTTAAATAAATATATTTTTGTTAGAAATTTGGTATAATGTAATTAAGTTATGTTATTTATAGGTTTATAAATTACTGAAAAAATAGAATGGTGAGTGATTATTTATGGCGTGTTATCCAAGTTTTTCAGCAAAAATAAAAGGAAATGACGAGGTATTATTTCGAAATTTTAAAAAATATAGTAAGATATTTCCATCATTATCAGAAATAAAAATAGATGATATTAGCGACAATTCAATTATACTTTGTGGATCTACAAAGTGGAATTTATGGTTTAATGTTGAAATATATATGACATTTAGTAAATTATTTAATTTGGATATGGAAATATATGCAGATAATAATGAATTATTTTATAAAGAATATTTACATATTAATAATGGTTGTATATATAATTTTGATAGAAAAATATTTGAAGAAGAAAGTTTATATCAAGAGCCATCTGCAATAGTAAAAAAAAGACTACAAACAAATGAATTAGTGAAAAAAGGACAAAAATTATTATTAGAAGATATAAGAATATTAGGGGAAAAGGGTAAAGATTCTGGAGGTAGCATAGATATTTTATATTATTTTATGTGTTTATTAACATCTACAAGAAAATTTTTAAATTGTCCTAGTCCAAATACAATAGTTGATGAATCATTCATAGATAAAACAATTGATTTAGACAAATTTAAAAAAGGAATTGAATTGATTTTAGAAGGTGAAAGAGATTGGGACAATTATTTATTAGATAATATGGAATCTAATAATGTAAATGTAGAATCTAATAAAGAAGAATTTAATAAAAATGAAATGTTTTCCATTGATATTTCTGATGATGATGATTTTCTGTTTTAAAATAATTCATATTTAAAAATAAAGAAGATTAAATGACGGAAGTCATTTTTTTATTATTTAGAAAAGTACTGAAAAAAGTGATTTTGCGAATATTATATAAAAAAATCTAAAATTCTTGCGAATATCTTGTAAAAAATACCTCTAATTATATACTTTTTTTAAGTTATATGATATAATAAGTGTGCAATTAACAAAAAGGAGGAATTATGGAAGATTATAGTGCAAAATTAACCGGTGAACCTTTTTTATACAACGAAACAAAAATAATTGGCAGATATTTGCTAGATGGCGAAGATGAGCAAGAATTAAAGAAAAGAAATATTGAAGAAAATCTTATTAAGCATAAAAAAACTGGAAGTGTAAAAAGAGTTAATGCTCCAATATTTAGAAGATTAGGTGTTATGAATAAAGAAATGCTAGAAGAATTTGTATGTGCTGATATTGAAACAAGCAAGTATATTTTACTTTATGCAATAATGAAAACAGATAAATTAGTAAGAGATTTTGTTATAGAAGTTTACAAAGACAAACTTTATATGAGAAAAGATTATATTGAAAGATTTGACATAGATAATTGGTATGAAGAAAAGAGCATTTTAAGCAGTGCATTAAGAGAAAAAACAGAAGCAACATCTGCTAAACTTAAACAAGTCATTATGAAGATAATGCAAGATTCTGGACTTGTTATAAAAGAAAAAGACAGATTTAAAGTAGTAAGACCATTATTAAAAGAAAAGTTTATAAGTATGCTTGATAAAAATGGAGATATGGAATATGCAAAAGCAATAGGAGGTTTGTTATGAAAAATATAAATACAAGATTGCAAGAAATGACAAACAAGTTGAGTAGTAAAGAGTTGTTTGAATCAAATGGGTTAGGAAATGAGATTAACTTTCACGTTTTTGATTATGATCCAGAAGACGAGTATATTGTAAGAGATTATTTAGATAATTATCTATTGAAAAAAACTAAATTAAATATAAAAGTCTTTGATATTTATGAAATAATTATTGAAATATTAAAAGAAAAAGGATTTTTGGAAAAGTGCTTTGATTACGAAAAAAAGAAAGGTGCAAAATACCTTAATCAAATTATATCTAAAACAATAGGAATAGGGTCTAGCAATGACTTAATTATGAAAAAGATAAAAAGTGAGGTAACAGAACCTGACCAAATAGTTATTATAACTGGAATAGGTAAATGTTATGGAATAGTTAGAGGACATACGATACTTAATAATTTACACAGTATTATAACAAATAACCCTCTTATAATGTTTTATCCAGGAAGTTATAATGGACAAAGTTTTAAATTATTCAATAAATTAGAAAATGACAATTATTATAGAGCTTTTCAATTTGTTGGAAGAAAGTAAAAGGTAAAAGTATATGGTTGAACTTATAAACAATGGCATTAAAGGATTTCAGATTGGAGTAGCATTGGTTGTAATAACTATTATAGTTATAGGAATTATATGTGCCTGTAATGCTTTTGGAAATACTTGGACTATACAAGATGGACATTTTAAAGAAGTTTATGATAATCAAGAAGAATGTTTAAGATCTAATCTTGGAACTAGAACAACTGATAAATGTTATGATGACAAACAAGTAATTTATAAAAATAAGTAAAGGAGAAAATGAAGATGGAAAAATTAAAGAACTTATATGCAAAAGATATTGAAAGAGAAATACAAGGAGTTATCAAGGTTGATGATGAGAGTTATATTAGTCAAGAATTAGATGAATATGTTGTTACTGATGAATTATTAAAACACTTTAATAGTTTCTTTGACGCATATAATGCAGGAATAAATGGAAATACAGAAAAAATGGGCGTTTGGATTTCTGGTTTCTTTGGAAGTGGTAAATCACACTTCTTAAAAATAGTTTCATATTTATTAGAAAATAAAATTGTTAATGGAAAAGCAGCAGTAGATTATTTTGATGATAAGATTGAAGATAAAATGTTACTTGCAGATATTAAAAGAGCAGGCAGTATTCCAACTGATGTTATCTTATTCAATATTGATTCAAAAACAGAAAATAGTAATGGAACAAAAGATAAAATACTAGATGTATTTGAGAAAGTATTTAATGAAAAAATGGGGCTTTCTATTACACCCTTTGTTGCAGAAATAGAAAGACATATTATTAGTTTAGGAAAGTATGAAGAATTTAAAAAAGCATTTGAAGAAAAAGCAAATAGTTCTTGGGAAGAAATGAGAGATGGAATCCAATTTGTTGAAGATGAATTTGCTAATGCTTATGCAGAGGTTTTAGGTAAATCAGTAGAAGAAGCTAGAAATATTGTAGAAAGAACTGAAAAAAATTACACATTATCTGTTGAAAAATTTGCAGAAAGAGTAAGAGATTATATTAAATCAAAAGGAAATAATCATCACGTTATATTCCTAGTTGATGAAATAGGTCAATACATAGGAGATGACAGGAGTTTAATGTTAAATCTTCAAACAATCGTAGAAGATTTAGGACTTGAATGTGGTGGTAAGGCTTGGGTAATAGTTACATCACAAGAAGCAATAGATGATGTTGTTAAAGTACAAGGAAATGATTTTTCAAAAATTCAAGGTAGATTTGATACAAAATTATCTTTATCATCTTCTGATATAGACGAAGTTATTAAAAAGAGAATACTTGATAAAACTGATGAAGCAAAAACAAGTTTGAAAATGATATATGATAAAGAAGAATCAATAATAAGAAACCTATTAACATTTAAAAATGCTACATATCAAAAAGTGTATGATGATAGTAATGACTTTGCAGAAACTTATCCATTTATACCTTATCAATTTAAACTATTACAAGATGTATTTACTGATATAAGAAAACACGGATATGCAGGTAAGCATTTATCAAGTGGAGAAAGATCACTTTTAGGAGCATTCCAAGAAACCGCAAAAAGATATGGAGATAGTGAAGTAGGAACTATAATTCCTTTCTATGCTTTCTATGATACTATTGAACAATTCCTAGAACATCAAGTTAAAATAGTAATTAACTCTGCTATTGATACAGTTAAAAGTGGAGAATTAAAAGATATTGATATTAAAGTATTAAAAATGTTATTTATGCTTAAAAATATTAAAGAGATACCTGCTAACATAGATAATTTATCAACATTATATGTTTCAAATATTAAAGATGATAAGATTTCTATTAAAAAAGAAATATCTGATTCATTAAGAAGACTTGAAGCACAAACTTTAATTCAAAGAAACAATGATGAATATAAGTTCTTAACAGATGAAGAACAAGAAATAAATAGAGAAATTAAACAAATAATAATTGACCAAAATAGAATTACAGATTACTTAAAACGAATTGTATTTGATTATATATTAACAGATAATAAGTTCACATATAAAGGAAAGAACTTCCCATTAACAAAATATATAGATAATATAAAATATTCACAAGAATATGAAATAGGTATAAAAGTAATTACTACATCTCCAGAAAGAGATGACACAGATATTATTTTACAATCTGCAAGAGAAAACAAATATGTATTTATTAAACTTGAAATATCTACTTTGATTTTTGATGAAATAACTAACTATTTACAAGTTGAAGAATACAGAAGAAGTAAGAGTGGAATCTTCCAAACACAACAAGTTGAAGATATTATAAGAGCAAAACAAAGAGAAATTGAAAATGCAGAGGCAAGAGTAAAAGAAAATATTAAAGAGCAATTAAATGAAGCAGAAATTATTATTGCAGGAGATAGACAAAATATAAATTCAAAAGAAGCAAAAACAAGAGCAAATGAAGCATTAGAAATATTAGTAAATAATATTTATACAAAATTCTCTTATATTAAGAAAAATTATTCAACTCAGGATATAAAAGATTTATTCCACGAAAACAGACAAAATTTATTTGGAAAAGAAGTTGAATTTGTAAACCAAAAGGCTTATGACGCAATGAAAGAATATTGTGAAGAAAAGAATGCATTTAGTATGCCAATTACTACTAGAACATTATTACAAGATTTTGGAACTGCACCTTATGGATTCCTTGATGAAGATATTTTATATTTATTAACTAGATTATTAAAAGATGAAGTTATCTCTTTAATCTACAATAATGAGGTACAAAATATAACATCTGATGACACATTAACTAAAATCTTAAAGAGAGATTATTATGATAGAACAATAATTAAGATAAGACAAAAAATAGATGTTAACTTAATAAATGATTTAAAATCAGTAGCAAGAAACTCATTTAATGTTATGAGTTTAAGAGAAGATGAAGATGGAATGGTAGAAGATTTTAAAAATGACTGTCTTCAAAACACACTTAATAAACTAAATAAGATATCTGGATATTATCATATTTCAGGTGGTAATTATCAATATCCAGGACAGGATGTTAAAGATAAAGCAACAACTTTAATGGAAAGATTATTAAGAATAAGAGATGTTTCTGAATTTTTTAAGGAAGTATCAAGTTGCAAAGATGAATTTACAACATTAGCACCAAAAATAGAAATGGTATTAGATTTCTTTGATGGTACTCAAAAAGAACAATTTGATGAAGCAAGAAAGATATTAACTATATATGATAATAATAAAGACTATGCTGATAAAACACCAGAATTAATTAGTGTTGTAGATGAAATGGTATCAATTTTAACATCAAAAGCACCATATAGTGATATTCATAAATTACCTACGTTAAGAAAAAATCTAATAGATATTTTAAGTAATATGTATGAAACAAAAGCAGAGCCTATAATCAAGAGAATAAATGAAACAATAGAATATTTTGAAACGGAAACTAAAAATGCAGAAATTGATGAAAGTTTTGCTACAAAATATATAGATATTTGTAAAGGTGTAATAAATACTTTAAATACATCTCACGAATTAAAAGACATATATGCACAACAAACTAGAATTGACCAATTAAAAGATAGATTTATAAGTTCATTAGAATACGAAAAGAGTAGAAAACAAGCAACTACTGAAACAGGAGAAGTAGTAGAAGAAAAAATAGTTAGAAGAACTATTATAAGAACAGATTGTTTAATGAATCGTTCTTATGAAATCAATTCAAGAGAAGACATTGATAAGTATGTGGAAGAACTAAAAGAAAAACTTATAAAAGAGTTTGAAAAGAACAATAATTTAACAATTAGATAGTTATTGTTTAGGAGGTAAAAGATGAATCTTTTTATAATTGCTTTAAGTTATAGTTTGGCTATATCAGGAGGATATTTGATGGCAACAAAAATTCTCGGATTACGAAGACAAACAATAATAAAAAAATGTGTTGGTTATACTTTATTTTTAGATAACAATAATAAAGCGTATGCTTCAAAGCAACAATATTTAGATTTTTATAAAGAAAATATGTATGCTGTTTTAGGTTTTATATATATGATTGTTGGCAGTATATTAAATATATTTATAGATGAAAAAATAATAGATTCTAAACTGGAATTAATGATTATTATATTTGCAGAAATTGTGATATTAGGAATTTTAACTTTTCTTATAGTAAAATTATTATGTTATATACAAAACAAAACTCTTAAAGATTATATTAAAGTTGACGAAAAAGTAATAGATAATGGAGCTGTTGCTATTTATAACGAAGATATTAAAGGAGAATAAGATGGATAAAAGTATATTAAAAAAATTTGCCATTGAATCTAGGCAAGATTTAATGGATAAAATTAGAAACAAAATAAAAACATTTTATGTTGATGATGACTTCCATAATGATCAGAAAGGTGAGGTTTATGTCTTATCAAATGAGAAACACTCTTTGAGTTTGACAAATGAAGAATTTAAAAAAAGAGAACTTTTAATTAAAAGAATTAAAGAATTATCATTGGAACAGGTAATTGAAGAAGCAGCATACACTTGGTTTAATAGAATAATTGCAATTCGTTATATGGAAATAAATGATATGCTACCTTTAACAAAAGATAATCAATCACTAGGAATTAGAGTATTGTCTTCCAAAGATAATACTCCTGATCCTGAAATACTAAAATTCACAAATTTAGTAAATCCAGAATTGGATATAGATTTTAAAAAAGAAAAATATGTAGAGTTAAAAGATGATAATGAGAAGTTTAAATATGTATTATTATTGGTATGTAGAAAATTAGGCAGAGTTATTCCACAAGTTTTTGATGGCATAACAGATTATATTGATTTGCTTATTCCAGATAATTTATTAAATGATAATGGTTTTGTGACAAAACTTATTTCTGATATTGGAGAAGAAGATTTTAAAGATGAAGTTGAGATTATTGGTTGGTTATATCAATATTATATTTCAGAAAAAAAGGATGAAGTTTTTCTAAAATTAAAAAGTAATGTAAAAATAAAGAAAGAGGATGTTCCATCTGCTACACAAATTTTTACACCCGACTGGATAGTTAAGTATATGGTTGAAAATACCATTTGTAGGGCTGCAAACTGCAATGAAGATGATATAGCACATAACTTTATGTATTATGTTAAAGATGTAAAAGGTTTTGAAAGTTGCAATTCTGGTAGAAAAAGTATAGAAGAAATTAAATTTTTTGACCCTTGTTGTGGAAGTGGGCATATTTTAGTTTATGCTTTTGAAGTATTTTTTAAACTATATGAACTATATGGGTATAATAAAAAAGAAATTTCAGCGAAAATTATTAAAAACAATATCTTTGGAATGGATATTGATGATAGAGCAGGACAACTTGCTTGTTTAACAATAATGCTAAAAGCAAGAAAGTATGATAAAAATATATTTTCATATAATGTTATTCCAAATATTATGAGTATCAAAGAGTCGAATAATATTGAACAAATGGCAATCAATGAAGTTATAACGGAAGAAAATAAAGAGAAAATTAATTATATAATTGAGAGTTATTTAGATGCAAAAGAATATGGGACATTATTGAAAATTAAAAAATACAATTATGATGATATAATTGACAATACGTCAAAAGTTAATAATATTTTTACAATAGGCTTTGAGAAACAATTCAAAGAATTAATTGAGCAATCCAAAATTTTATCACAAAAATATGATGTTGTTGTTACTAATCCTCCATATATGGGTAGTAAAGGTATGAGTGAAAAACTTTCAAGATTTGTGAAAAAAAATTACAATAACTCTAAAGCAGATATGTTCTCTATTTTTATAGAAAAAGCAAGAGAATATACAAGAGAAAATGGATTTTATGCAATGATTACGCAACCGACATTTTTATTTTTGTCATCGTTTGAAAAACTAAGAGAAAGTATCATAAGAGAACAAAAAATACTTAGCTTATTACATATGGGACGAGGAATATTTGGTATTGATTTTGGTTCATGTGCGTTTGTATTAAAAAATGAATCATCTTCAAAGTGGAAAGGAAATTTTTATAGATTACACCAGAGGACATTTCAATATATTGATGTTAATGATATAGAAAAAATATTTATAAATGCAAAAGAAGACCTAACATATAAATTTGATTTTCGAAAATATAAAACTACATTACCTAATGAAAATAGCATATCGGATGATGAAGATTTATTTTCCACAGGAAAACTACAAATAAAATTTGAAAGTGATCAATCTGATTTTTTGAATATTCCATCTGCACCTATGGCATATTGGGTTTCTGATAAAGTTTATACATTATTCAAAAATGTTAAGTTAGGGGAAAAGTCTATAATTAAAGAGGGCGTAAAAACAGGCGAAAACGAAAAATTTATCAGAGAGTGGTATGAAATTAATGTTAACAATTCTAACATTTTTACGATAGATAATAAGAAGAAATGGATTAAACATACAAAAGGAGGAAATGTTAGAAAGTGGTTTGGTAACAATTTAGAGGTATTGAATTATGCAGACGAAGGTAAGGATTTAAGGGAATCTCCAAAATCTTCAATTACCAATAGTGAAAACTTTTTTAAAGAAAATATAACATGGAGCAGAATTAGCAGTTCAGTGGCAAGTTTTAGATATACTTATGATGGATTTATTCCTAATATGGCAGGATTATCAATGTATTGTTGTAAAGAAAATATGTACTATTATTTGGGAATGTTAAATTCCGTTGTTGTAAAACATCTTCTACAACTAATGAATCCTACACTTAATTTTCCACCAGGGACTATTTCTAATATTCCTGTTATAGAAAATCAATATGAAAAGGAAAACGTTATAAATTATGTAAAATCAAATGTTAATTTGTCAAAAGAAGATTGGGATTCTTTTGAAATAAGTTGGGATTTTACAAAGCATCCATTATTGAAACCGATGTCAAAAGTTTCAACAATCAGAGATTCAGTAGCAAATTGGAATACATATACTTGTCAACAAAGAAGTTTGTTAAAACACAATGAAGAAGAACTTAATAAAATATTTATTAATATATATGGATTAAATGGCGAATTAACATCGGAAGTTGATGATAAAGATATAACTATAAGAAAAGAAGATAAAGTAAGGGATATTAAGTCTTTTATAAGTTATGCAGTTGGTTGTATGTTTGGCAGATATTCATTAGATAAAGATGGACTAATATATGCAGGTGGAGATTTTGATAATGTATATCAAAAATATAAGAAAGCAGATGGTGGCTTGGCTGGTTCTAGTCTATCAAATTATAAATATTTAAACGACAATGGAAATGAAATAGAATTATCCTTTGAAGTTGATAATGATAATATCATTCCAATTACTGATGAAGCTTATTTTGGAGATGATATTGTAGAAAGATTTAAGGCATTTATAAAAACAGTATATGGTGATAATACCTTTAATGAAAATATGGATTTTATTGCTGAAACATTAGGTAAAAAAGGAACTGAAACAAGTGAAGAAACTATACGAAGATATTTTGTAAATGACTTCTTCAATGATCACGTAAAAATGTATCAAAAAAGACCTATATATTGGTTGTTAGATAGTGGTAAGAAAAATGGATTTAAGGCTTTAATATATATGCATAGATATAATGAAAACTTAATTCCAAAAGCAAGGCTGGATTATTTGCATAGAGTTCAAACAACTTATGAAAAACTATTGTCCGATGTAAATTACAGACTTACTACTGAATTATCTATGGCAGATAAAAAAGAAACAAAGAATAAACAAATAGATTTAATGGCTAAATTACAAGAAATTAAAGAATATGATGAAAAAATAGCACACATTGCTAATCAAAGAATAAGTATTGATTTAGATGACGGAGTAAAAGTTAATTATGAGAAGTTTAAAGATATACTTGCTAAAATTAAATAGGAGGGTAGAAAATGTTTGATGAAGTTTTAGAACTATTGAAAGATACTTTAAATGGTGCTTTTTCAAGAGATACAGAAAGACAAAGAACTAGAAAAATTATATTTTGGTATGATTCTAAAAAAGAATATGAAGAATTTATAAATGAGTTAAAATTAGATAATACTGAAATTATAAAGTATGATAATAATAGTTTTTGGATAAGATACCATATTGAAAATGAAGAACTTGATAAAAATATAATTATCTATCTTCCTTTTGAAAGAAAAAAAGGTGTAGATAATGACTTGCTTGATTTAGAAACTGCGAATAGTGATTTACTATTTAATCCAGATTCTACAACTATGAGATTAAAGAATTTAGGATTAACAGAAGATTGTAGAAAGATAGTAAGTAAATATGCAAAATTCTTTGGAAATAAAAAGAGAGAACAAGATTTTAAGAACTTTGATATTGATGATAAAAATCCAGATAATATAGATTTAATAATTACTGCTATATTACTTAATATTAAATCAATAAATGAAGATGATATTTTAAAGGAAATTGTTAGAAATTACTATACTGATGAAAAAAGATATGAGGACTTATTTAAGTTTGGAAGTCAAGAGTTTATTTTAGGATTATTTAATGATACATTTGGTACTAAAATAGAAAATTATGAGGAATTGCCAGATGTATATAAATCTTTAATCTTTACATACTTTGCTTCAAGTTTAAAAGATATAAAGAAAGCCAATAGATATAGTAAATACTTACTAACAAAAAAATCTACAAATGTTTATGTATTTATTAACAGTTTAATGAGGGATAAAACAACAAGAGAATACTTTGAGAGATTGTCAAAGAAAGTAGAAGAAGAATTTGGAATAAAAGATTTATTAGATTCAATGGATATTGAAGATTATAAACTAGCAGACGCGTTTGAATGTGTTGATGAGTTTGTTATTAAATACCTAGTTGATAAGTTATTTAATGGCATTGGAGAATATGATTTATATAATGAGTATATATCTAATAGAGAAAATAAATATTGGTATGATAAACTTGAAAATGAATATAACCTTTTAAAGGTATCTATACTATTCTTTGAAAAGATTAGAGCAATAGAAGACGCAATTAAAATTGTTGATATTGATAAGTTTGCAAAGGATTATGCTAATAATTTTAGTGAGGTAGATACATTATATAGAAAAGTATATTATTACTATGACAATATAGAAGACAAAGATGTATTTATATCATTAAAGAATAAAATTGAGAATATATATGTAAATGATTTTATGAGTGAGTTATCAATTAAGTGGAGTGATATGATAGAAAATATGGGTAAATATGATTCTAATCGTATGACATTACAAAAAGATTTTTATAAGACTTATGTAAAACCATTTAATGATAAAAAAGATAGAGTTATTGTTATTATATCAGACGCATTTAGATATGAGTGTGCAAAAGAATTAAATAATAAATTAAAAACTTTTGCTAGTAAATCTGAAATTGGTTATATGCAAGGACTTGTTCCATCATATACAAAACTTGGTATGGCTTCGTTATTACCTAATAAAGAACTTTCAAGAGTAAAAGATAGTGATGATATTTTAGTAGATGGACAAGTATCTAGTTCTATAAAAGATAGAGAATTATTATTACAACAAGCAAATCCAGATTCTATTGCAGTTAAGTATGATGATTTATACGAAATGACAAAAATGGAATGGAAAAAAATGTTCTCTGGTAAAAAGGTAGTATATATTTATCACGATACAGTTGATAATGCAGGAGAGCATAATGAGAATACTATATTTACTGCTTGTGAGAAAGCAATAAATGAACTTGAAAAGTTAGTAAAAGACTTACACACTACATTTAGTGGAATAAATGCTTTCATAACAGCTGACCACGGATTCTTTTATAAGAGAGGAAAAGTTGAAAGTTATGAAAAGACTACTAAAACATCTAATGCTACAAAACAAAAAACAAGATATTCTTATTCAGATAATGTATCAAACGAAGAGGGAATCTTATCTATTAACCTTGATTATGTATTTGGAGAAAATAGTGGATATGTTAATATTCCTAAAGGAAATATAATATTTGCTAGACAAGGAACAGGTATAAACTATGTTCACGGTGGAATATTGCCACAAGAAATAATAGTTCCAGTAATAGATTTTAAATCTACAAGAACAAGTGATGGAAGTAAAAAAGTAGGTATTACTTATAGTGGATTATCTACAAAGATAACAAACGCTATTACTTATTTAGAGTTTTTACAAGACAATAATATTGATGAGAATAATAAACCTTGTAGATATTTATTACACTTTGAAGATGAAGATGGTGTAAGAATATCTGATGAATGTACTATTATTGCTAACTATGAAAACACAGAAGTTAAAGATAGATTTTTCAGAGAAAAGTTTGTATTTAAAAATAAAGCATACGATAAGAATAAACCTTATTATCTTGTAATTATAGATGAAGAAACAGGAATAGAACATACTCGTATTAAATTCTATATTGATATTGCCATTGTAAATAATTTTGATTTCTAGGAGGTGTAAAAAGTGGAAGAACTAAACGAAAAGTTAAATAGATATTTTGCAGGAAAAGTTGTAAGAAAAGACTTAACTAAAAAAATAAAAGAGGGTGCAAATGTACCTGTATATGTACTTGAATATCTTCTAGGAATGTATTGTGCAACGAATGATGAAAAGGCAATAGAAGATGGTGTTGAAACAGTAAAAAAAATATTAGCAGATAACTTTGTTAGACCAGATGAAGCAGAAAAGATTAAATCTAAAATTAAAGAAAAAGGTATATATACTATAATAGATAAGGTAAGTGTTAAACTTAACGAAAAAATGGATATATATCAAGCAGAGTTTTCTAATTTAGGAATAAAGGACGCACTTATTGATGATAGTTTTGTTAATAAATACGAAAAATTATTAGTAGGTGGTATCTGGTGTATAATCAAAGTAAGTTATAATTTTGATGACCAAGATAGACACAGAATGCCTTTTCAAGTTGCTGCACTTGATCCTATTCAATTACCTAATATGGACTTAACAGGATTATTTGAGGGCAGAAAACATTTTGAAAAAGAAGAATGGATTGATATTCTTATTCGTTCAATGGGAATTGAACCTACAAAATTAAAATATAGTCAAAAGTGGCATTTTCTTGAAAGAGCAGTACCACTTGTTGAAAACAATTATAATCTATGTGAATTAGGTCCAAGAGGGACTGGTAAATCACATATCTATAAAGAAATATCTCCTAATAGTATTTTAGTATCAGGAGGGCAAACTACTGTTGCGAACCTTTTCTATAATATGGGACAAAAGAAAATTGGACTTGTAGGTATGTGGGATTGTGTTGCTTTTGATGAAGTTGCAGGAATAACATTTAAAGATAAAGATGGTATTCAAATAATGAAAGATTACATGGCTTCTGGCTCTTTTGCAAGAGGTAAAGAAGAAAAAAATGCAAATGCTTCTATGGTATTTGTAGGAAATATAAATCAAAGTGTAGATGTTTTATTAAAGACATCACATTTATTTGAACCATTCCCAAAAGAAATGGCAAATGACTCTGCTTTCTTTGATAGAATGCATTTCTATTTACCAGGATGGGAGATTCCTAAAATGCGTCCAGAGTTAATTACTGATGAATATGGATTTATTACAGACTACTTATCAGAGTTTTTCAGAGAAATGAGAAAGAGGACTTTTTCAGACGCATTAGATAAATACTTTAAGTTAGGAAATAACTTAAATCAAAGAGATGTTATTGCAGTTAGAAAAACTGTATCTGGACTTATTAAGTTAATATATCCAGATGGAGAATATAGCAAAGAAGATTTAGAAGAAATACTTGTTTATTCTTTAATTGGTAGAAGACGAGTAAAAGAACAATTAAAGAAAATTGGTGGAATGGAGTTCTATGATGTGCATTTTTCTTACATAGATTTAGATACTATTGAAGAAAAGTTCGTATCTGTGCCAGAAAGTGGTGGAGGTAAACTTATTCCAGAGGGAATGCTAAAAGCAGGACATACTTATTATGTTGGTAGAGGAAACTCTGGAATGATAGGTGTATATAAAATAGAAGTTGAATCCCCAAGTGGACACGGTAAATTTTCAGTATCAGGAGTAGGCTCTGATAGAGAAACAAAAGAAGCATTAAATACTGCATATAACTACTTTAAAGCAAATAAGAAAAGCATAAGTGCTAGTATTCAAGTTGATAATGTAGATTATTTACTACATATTGAAGATTTACAAGGAAATGGTCCATCAAAGGACATATCACTTGCTTCATTCGTTGCTATGTGCAGTAGTGCATTAAAAAAGCCTATGCAAGGCAGTTTAGTTATACTAGGAAGTATGAGCATAGGTGGAACGATTGGTAAGGTAGAGGAATTAGCGAATACATTACAAGTATGTTTTGATTCAGGTGCTAAAAAGATTTTATTACCAATGTCATCTGCAGGAGATATATCATCTGTGCCTAGTGATTTATTTTCTAAATTCAATATATCTTTTTATCAAGACCCAGAAGACGCAGTATATAAAGCGTTAGGTATTGAGTAGGAGGTAAGAATTATGGCTATAAGAAGGAAAAATGAAACATCTGCTTGGGATGTAATATTAGTTTTATTTTTCTTTGTAGTTGCAGCTTATTACTTAATAAAATGGGCTATTGAATTGATATGTATAATCATAGTTGGAATTGCAAAGTTAGTAACTTGGATTTCTAATAAGATTCAAAAAAAGAGTAATGAAAAAAATATTACTAAAACACCATTTGTTGATACAAAATTAAAAGTTGAAGAAAGTTTAAAAACACCAATAGAAGTTAAAAAAGAAAAATTAGATATATTTGATAAAAGTATTTATGATAGATTATTTCCAGTTCAAATAAGAAACAGAGGGGAAGTATATTATTACGAAGATAAAATTAAATATTTTAAAGAAAATGGTAATAGTTATTCTTGCATTGTAAAAGGCAATGAAAATTACAATGTTAAACTTTCTATTGATGAAAATAACAATATAATAAGTTCAAGTTGTACTTGCCCTTATTATTTAGATAAAGAACATAATTGTAAACACATATATGCACTTTTGTATAAAGTAAAATGTAGTGAAAATAAAGGTAAAATTATAACAGAAATAAATAATCAAATAAGTGGTATTAAAACAATGTTAAAAAATGCTACTGATTATATAAATAGAAATAAATCTCATTTTTCATATTCTGCTATTGATGAGTTTAACAATTATTCACAACAATACATTTCACAAACAAATTATTATGAAAAAAACTGTTCTGAAAAAGTTTTAGAAGATATATTACTACAACATTTAGATAATTTGTTAAATATTACACTTGAATTAAAACAAAAAATTAAAAAAACATTAAATGAAGAAAATAGTGCAACTGATGTAATTACTTCTATGCCGAAACAAAAAAATGAAAGTAAGATTGGATTTACAGATGTAATGGCAGGAATTGCTATTGCAAATGAGATAGATAAACATTTTAATAAAGAAGATGATGAGGATTATAATGAAGAACTTGAAACTGAAATGGACGCTTATGACTTAGAAGATTGGCAAAAGGATCTAGTAAGAGAAGGTCGATATAATCCTTGGAACTTTGGAGAAGAAGACCTAGAAGAAGACGATTATTACTACGAAGATGATAAATAAGGGGGATTATTATGTTTTTGATATTTATAGGTATAATTTTTTTTGCAATAATCATAATGGCTTTTTGTACTCCACCTAGTGATAATAAAGATACAACTAAAAAAGAAAAAACTGAAAATGATGATTTTGAAGATTTTATTATTTTCAATATGATAAACAAACATAAATAATATTTAGTGTAGCAGTATTAAATGTACTGCTATTTTTTTGCTACGAATTATTGATTTATAGTTTACGAAAGTGGCAAAATACTATACAAAAGTAAAAAATATTACATTTAATGGCAAAAATATTGCTTTTCGCATAATTCGACAAAATTCGCAAGAATAATGTTGTATAATGTAATCGTACATATAGCAATGCCAAGCTGTGTGATATATGAAATTAATTATAGTAGTTTTGATAATTAAATAAGGACAATTAAAAGAAATAATTAAGCAGTACATATTTCTTTGACAACAAAAGAAGAAGATATATTACTGGTTAATTTTTCATAAGAGGGAGCAATACCTTACGCTATTACTCGTATAAAAATTAGGGCATTGATTTTTATAAGAAGTAGGAGTTGTTGCCCTTATGATCGTGAGAGTAGTTCTTATTTGTTTGTTAGAAATTGATAGAAGCGATTATATTCATAAAGGGGTATCTTTCGCTCATAAACGTAAAAAAACAAGAAAATTAAATAATGAAGTTTTGATTGACGCTAATAGTTTGACTCAAAATATGAGTTTGACTATTGGCGTCTTTTCTTTTTGTGTAAAATTTTTTAGGTGCAGAAGCCCACCAAAGTTCAAGTTTAAACAAAAAAACTTGAATGGAGGAAAGAAAGATGGCAGAAAGCCCTAAAAGAAGAAAATGTAAGGACAACCCTTATACATTAAATTATATTGAAGAAAAAAATATTTATACAATTACATTTAAAGATGTTAAAGGACATCTAAATAAAGTAGAAGTTAGTGAAGAAGTATATAGAGTTTTTGATAAGTTTGAACTGCAAGATATTAAAGAATTGAATGAATATGATAGACATATCGAACATTCAGAAATATTTGAAAACAATCTTGAATCAAGAGCATTAAATAAACAAATACCAACTGATGAAATAGTAGAAAATAAAATCAATAATGAGAAATTAAGAGAAGCAATTCAAGAATTACCTAAAATTCAAAGGGAAAGATTAAAAAAATATTACTTTGAAAATAAAACTTTTGAAGAAATTGCAGAGGAAGAAAATTGTACTAAAAGGGCAGTAAAGTTTAGTGTTGATATCGCAATAGAAAAAATTTCAAAAAAATTTAAAAATTAGACTACACTTTTTACCTTTAAGTGAGGAAACAGGTGAGAGGGAGTTAATCCTTTTCCACCTGTTCCTTTTATTTTAGTGGAGCAGGATGTGTTCTTTGAAAATTTGATACACATTCATCAGATACTTTCCTGTTAGATTCAGCACTTTAACAAGTACGCTTGTCGGTCTATACTTGGTTATAAAATTAGGTAGCACCTAATTTGCGATTACATCTAACAGTATTAAAGATACTCCTGCATAGCCACAGACTCAAGCAATGGGTGCAGCCCGGAGAGATCCTCGGGGAGGTGAAATTCCTGTGATATTGATTTAGCAAGTCAATAGTTTGATGAAATCCCGTACTGAGGGTATTAAGACAAATATCAGTTAAAACTAAAAAAATAAAAGAAATAAATATTATGAAAGTCAAGGTATTTATATGTACTTTGGCTTTTTTACATATTAAGGAGGAAATTTTAATGAAAAGAAAAAATTATAAAGTAAAAGTTAAATTGATATTTGAAACAACTATGGATCATTCACAAACAAGTATGCAAAAAGCACAGGAAGATGTTAATCGTGTTTTAACAGATTATTTAAAAGATAAGAAGTTAAATATATTAAATTTATTTAATGATAGACCACCACGCATTATATATAAAGTTGAAAAGAAAGATGATTAAATCCGATATAAAAAAAGGAGATATTTATTATGCGACACTAAATCCTGCTATTGGAAGTGAACAAAAGGGAGAAAGACCAGTGGTGGTTCTTCAAAATGATTGTGGCAATAAATATAGTCCGACTGTTATAGTTGCTCCATTAACAAAGATAATAAAAAAAGAAAAATTACCAACACATATTTTAATTCATAGCAATGATTTTTTAAGGTATAATTCTTTAATTTTATTAGAGCAGATTAGAGTAATTGATAAATCAAGAATTATAAGTTATATGGGAAGTTTACTAGATTATCAATTAGATAAAGTTAATAGAGCATTAGTAGATGTCTTTGATTTTGATATTATAAGTTATTTAAAAACTTATGGAATAGGAGAAAATTATGTTCAAAAGAAGAAAAGATTATATAGTAACTATTATAGCAAATAATTACAAACAGGATGTTCAAGTAAAAGCAGAAGATAAAAAAACTGCTGAAAATATGGTTGATAATGTTTTACTTGGTACAGATTTATTTGATTTTAAAAATAAATGTGACTATGAACTAAAAATAAGAAGAATGAAAGGAATGAAAAAAAGTGCAAGTTAGAGAATTGGATGTAAAATTCATTAAATTTTTATTAAATTTAAAGGCTATTAATTATTTAAAAAATAAAAAAATAATTGATGAAGATACTTATGAGAAGTCAAGGGTACAAATAGAGAAAATCGCACAATCGTAATTATATAAAATAATTTGTAATATTAACGTGTGAAAGAAAGGAAGTGATTTAGTTATGGAAATAACGTTAATCAAGAAAAAAGAAGAAAGAATTGATAGGAGAACTGGTAAACCTATTGAAAGAATGAGAGTAGTTGCTTATGCAAGAGTGAGTACAGACAACGATGAACAATTAAATAGTTATGAATCACAAAAGAAATATTACAAGGAAAAAATTATGTCTAATGATGAATGGAGTTTTGGAGGTATTTATGCTGATGAAGGAATATCAGGAACACAAGATTTCAAAAGAGAAAATTTTATGCGAATGATAGAAGATGCATTAGAAAATAAATTTGACTTAATATTAACAAAGTCAATATCAAGATTTGCAAGAAACACACTTGATACCTTGAAATATGTCAGACTTCTTAAAGAAAATAATGTTGCAATTATTTTTGAGGAAGAAGGAATAAATACTTTGGAAATGAGTGGTGAATTATTATTAACCATATTAAGTTCTGTTGCCCAACAGGAAAGTGAAACTATTTCTTCACACGTTAAATTAGGTTTAAAAATGAAATCACAAAGAGGGGAATTAGTTGGATTTAATAATTGCTATGGTTATCACTACGATAGTAAAACAAATAAAATGATAATTATTGAAGAAGAGGCTTCAATAGTAAAATTAATATTTAAAAATTATTTAGATGGACACGGTTGTGATTATATTGCCAAACTACTTACTGAAATGAAAGTTGAAACAAGAAGAAATAAAGGAAATTGGCTACCTTCCACAATTATGAAAATATTAAAAAATGAAAAGTATGTTGGAGATGTACTTCAGGGTAAAACATTTACAATTGATCCAATCTCTCATAAAAGATTAACTAATTATGGTGAAGCAGATCAATATTATATGAGAAATCATCATGAGCCAATAATAAAAAGAGAAGATTTTGAAAAGGTTCAAGAAATAATAAAAAATAGAGTTGGTGCAAGAGCAACAGGTAGAAGATTAGGAAATATTGGAAGAAAATATACTTTTAGTGGTAAAATTAAATGTGGCTTTTGTGGAAATACTTATGTCAGACGTGCGATGTATTCCAAACAAGGAAGTACTTGTATTTGGGATTGCTTATTAAATATTAGAAGTGGTAAAGAATCTTGTGAAAATAGTAAGGCAATGAGGGAAAACTTATTAGAAAATGTATTTGTTGATGCTTTTCACAGATTGTGTAATAATCAGAATATGGACAAAGACCAATTAATAAAAATAATTACTTCTGCATTAAGAGATGACAGAAATATAGAAAAAGTTAAAAGTTTAGAAAAAGAAAAAATTAATATCGAATATCAGCAACAACGATTGATAGATTTGATGATTGATGGTACAATAGATAAAGAAAGTTATAATAAGAAAAAAATAACCTTTGATAATAAAAAGGAAAAAATTGATAAAGAAATCGAACAATATAGACTTCTTACAGAAGACGAAGATAAAGTGGAGTTAGGAATAAAGAAAATAAAAGAAGTAATAGATAGTAACAAATTATTAGATGGATTTGATAGAGATGTGTTTGATGCATTAGTTGATTATATAATTATTGGTGGATATGAAAACGGAAAAAAAGATGATTGTATGATAAGATTTATATGTAAGACACAATTTGAGGATACTCCAAGAGAAGACTTAACAAAACAAAAGATTATTGACAATAACGATATAATGAATTATAAGTGCTATTCATTTATAAATATATTAGATTTTTATAGTAACCAACAATTTTTTTACTTTTATGTTGATGAGAATGGTAAAAAAAGAAAGAAAGTAATTAATAGTGTAAGGGTTAGGGTAGAAGTAGAAAAATAAACATATCAATTACACACACAGTACCTTGATAGTTTGTGTTAAATATAGTGTATTTTAACAATACGCATATAAAAAAGTTACTATTCATATCCAATACCCAACACATGTGGAGTGTTGCGCGGTGATGACTTTGAAAGACAACCTGTAATAGTTGAATTTACTAGTTTTCAAGATTCAATAACGTTTCATAAAAGAGGTCGATTTGGACTAGAAAAAGTACAAAATTCTGAAATTCATGTTAAGGTGGTTTTAGATATGGAGTACGGAAACATATAAGATTATTTTGAAAAATGATTTAAAGTGCTGGGCTGAGAGAGATACAAAGATTATATATCTACACTCAGTACACCATATTATATGGCCAAATGTTAATGAACATATGAAATTATAAAAATTTAATGGAAAAGTTAAAGAGAATTCTATGTAAAGTGCCTAAATTTTAGGTGCTTTATTTTTATACACAAGGTTGCTTCAGACCAGTGGAAACGATGGTTTGGAGGTTGCAAATAAAAAAATGTATGGTATAATGCAAATAAAATAAATTATAAATTGAAGGTGAAAATATGGAATTATATAGTACATATATCGAAACAGATAAATTTGATGAAGTAGTTGATTTTTATGAAAAAGTATTTGAGAAAAAAGGGAATATATTTACCAAAAATAGATGGACAGAATTTGATTTTGGAAACAAATTATCTATATATAATAAATTATATGACGAAGAAAAAATAAAAAGTGGAAATATAATTGATAATTTTAATAGTGAATATATAAAGAAATTTAATATTGATAGAGGAGAAAAGAAAAACAATATTATAACTTTGAATTTTTATGCAGAAAACTTAAAAGAAGAATATAAAAGAATTAAAGAATTGAACATTTGTAAAATGTCAGAAATAATGTATGTAAATATAACAGAACCATAGTATTATTTTAATATCTTTGATCCAGAAGGAAATACAATTGAAATTTGTAGTAATTCTTTATAATAGGAGAGAACAATGGAATTTATAAAAGCTAAAACTATACTAACAAAAGCAAAAGATGGTAGTGAATGGTATGGTGTAGATTATAATATGAATTTATATAGAGGTTGTTCACATGGGTGTATTTATTGTGATAGTAGAAGTGATTGCTATCATATAGATAATTTTGACATAATAAAAGGCAAAGAAAATATGCTACATATATTGGAAAATGAATTGAGTAAAAAACGATTAAAAGGTGTTGTTGGTATTGGTGCTATGTCTGATACATATAATCCAATGGAAATAAAATATCAGCAAACAAGAGGAGCACTGCAGCTGATATCAAAATATGGTTTTGGTGTTTCTATTGATACAAAAAGTGATTTGATATTAAGAGATATAGATTTGCTAAAGGAAATAAACTCAAAGAATAATGTTATTATTAAATTTACTATAACTACCCCAGATGACAACTTATCGAAAAGAATTGAACCGAATGTATGTGTATCTTCTAAAAGATTAGAGGCAATAAAGATATTGAATGACAATGGTATCTTTACTGGAATTATGATGAATCCAGTTTTGCCTTTTATTACAGACAAAGAAGAAGATATAAAAAAATTAGTAGAACTCGCTAGCAGAAGCGGTGCTAAATTTATTCATACTTATATGGGAATGACATTAAGAGAAAACCAAAGAGCTTATTATTTTGATAAATTAGATGAAAAATTTCCAGGATTAAAAGAAAAATACATTAAAACTTATGGAGATAAGTATAATTGTTTAACTCCTAATTATAAGCAGTTATATAAAGTGTTCACAGATGAATGTGATAGGTATGGGATATTATATAAAATGAAAGATATTATGAGAGCATATAAAAAGGATAGCACAAATGATGAACAAATTTCATTGTTTGGATTATAAAAATAGAATACATAAGGAGTAATTTATGAATTATATAAATGAAATTCAAAAGGCAATAGATTATATTGAGGTTAATTTAGATAAAGATATCAATTTTGATATAGTGGCAAAAGAAGTTGGAATGTCAGCTTATTATTTTCATAGGATTTTTAGTGCTGTTATTGGTGTATCTCCAACAACTTATATTAGAAATAGAAGATTAACAGTAGCAGCACAAGAAATTTCAAAAAACAACGAAAATATATTGGATATAGCATTAAAATATGGATTTGAAAGCCACGAAGCATTTTCAAGAGCTTTTAAAAATTTTCATGGCATTGTACCTAAAATGGCTAAAACAGATGGAAATGAATTTAAAAATTTCAGTAGAGCCAATTTAGAATTTGAAGTTAATACGAATAATATTTTAAATTATCGAATTGAAAGTAAAGATACTATTAAAGTATTAGCATTTTTAAGAAAATTCAATATTGAAAATAAAGATGAAATTCCTAAATATTGGAAAGAACTAAAAGAAAGTGGAACTTTAGAAAAAATATCAAATAACTATAAAAAAGATTTATTGGGAATTTGTATAGGAACACAAAGTGATTTTGAATATAAATATGGAATTGGAATAGAACAAACAGAAGATATAGAAACTAATATTGAAATAGAAAAAATTGAAATTCCTAAAAGTACATGGGTAGTTTTTAAATGCAAAGGACAAGATGAAAAGAACATAAATGAATTATGGTCAAGAATATATAAGGAATTTTTTATAACATCTAGTTATAAGCAAAGTATGGATATCGATTTTGAATTATACGATGATAAGAACACTGAAATATGGATACCTATATCAAAAGAATAGATATAAAAAATGTGCAAGAAAAGTCAAGAAATAGCTTTTTAAATGTTTTATAATAAATATAAGATATTTGAGAAAGGAAAGTGATTTTATATGAATAGACCGATAACAACTTTATTTATGTTAGAATCATTAGATGGTAAAATAAGTAGTGGAAGTAGCGATAATTTAGACGCTGATAAGGATTTTTGCAGAATAGATGGAGTTAAGGAAGGCTTGCACCAATATTATGAAATAGAACAAGAAACGGATATATTTTCTCTAAACACAGGTAGAGTAATGGCTAAAATAGGAGTTAATGAGAAAAAAGAATATCACGAAAAGATTGATGCAGTAACATTTGTAATAATAGATAATAAACCACATTTAAACGAAAATGGAATAGATTATTTATGTCATTGGGTAGGAAAACTATTATTAGTTACTACAAATAAAAATCATATTGCATATAGTTTGCAAGATAAATATGACAACTTGGAAATCTTATATTATGATACTTTAGATTTGGAAAAGTTATTAGAAGATTTATATAGCAAATATAATGCAGAGAGATTGACAATTCAATCAGGTGGAACGTTAAATGGAATGTTTGTTAGAAATAAGTTAATTGATTTTGTAAATATTGTTATAGCTCCAATAATCGTTGGTGGAAAAGATGTTGCTACATTGGTAGATGGGGAAGCAATAGCTGATGAAAATGAATTAAATAAATTATTGCCGTTACAATTACTAGAATGTAATAAACTAGAAGATTCGTATATTCAGTTAAAATATAAGGCTCTACAATAAAAAGATTTAAAAAAATACAAATTTATAAACTAGTTTTTCAATAGGTTTTATTAAAATGTCTGAATAAATCGGACATTTTATAAGGTAAAACAAAATACATGTCGGAAACCTTCGTAAATGTTTAATAATTTACGAAGGTTTCCGACAATAAAAAAGAAAATCCCTCTGTGTCAGAGGGATTCTCAGCGTTTATAAACGAACGAGCCACATTCTAATGTGCAACATTAAATGTAGTAATATTATATGCAAAAAAATATAAATTATTACAAAAAGCAAAGACTAGGTTAGACCTAGCCTTTGAAAAAGAACTTCCACATCTTACGATGTGCAACAATTAAATGTAATTATATTATAAAGCATTTTTTGACAAGAGTCAAGATTTTACGGAGTTTTAATTGTCAAAAGTATAATATTTTTTTAGCACCAATAAAATGTTATTATATTCATCTTTAGAAAGATGGGCAATTTTTTTATTATAAAAGAAGGGCTCTCTAATTCTTTTATAACTAAAATTACTCATTGATTCTAATTTTGCAGTACTACAAGGTATAGATGTTATATCGCAATGAAAGTAATATTTATCATTGTAACATTTACTACTTAATGGAATAACAGTCCACATTTTTTTATCAGAAGATGAACGCCATAAGATAGCTGGTCTTAATTTTCTTAATTCGGAACCTATATTCTGTCCAAAATCAACCCAACAAATGGAACATGGTTTTAAATTAGAAATATTATTAGCATAAGAATCTAATAATATTTTATCGTAACACCATTTTAGATATTTGATTTTTTCAATATTTTTGAAGTCTATTTGTTTACCTAATTTTTGCATTAAAGATTCTTTTAATAGTTTTAGTATATCAAAGAAGTCCTTATTTGTTACTTTTAAAAACTTTCCTTTAATATACACCAACCCGTTTAATATTCTTTTTGTTATATTCTTGCAAATCATTAATATCAACAAATCTATTTATAGATTTTACATATGTTAGTTCTTTAGATTCTGTTGCATGGATTGTTAAGCCAACATAATGGTTTGCTGAAATGTTATAGATGATTAAGATATGTTTTTTTATACCATTTTGAATTATCTCATAAATGTTTTGTGCATATATATCCAAATTAAAACCTCCTTGCATAATAAAATATATTTTAAGTATTTTATCATATTTTAAATTAAAAATCAACACATTTGTTCGTAAAAAGCGAAGCAATCTTAAAAATTGTAAATTGTTAAGATTTATGATATTATCAAAAGAAATATAAGAGTAGAGACAGTTTAAATATCGAAGAAGAAATGTGTATAATCAAGGAAGGATATGTAAATATGAGTAATTTTAATTATGGGTATGAATATCAGGATCTTGTGGCTATAAATATTGCATTGAAGTTACTAACAGAAAGAAAAGAATTTAAAATGTTGTTAGATTACAAAGAAGTAGAAAAAGATAGATCCAGAGTTTGAAAAAGGGTTTGAAGATTACGTTTATAAATCCTAATACTGAAGAACAAATTGTACAAGCATTCGCGGGAAGTCTTGCTTATAATTTAGCTGAGAATGATAATAAGATAATATTTGATTATAAAGATTCAAGTTCTTATCAAAATTCTCACGAGGTATTGGAAGATGATGAATTGAAATTATAAAATTAATTTTTTTAATAAATATTAATATGTATGTTTTTATATTAGTTTTGTAAATAATATAAAATAAAAATATATCAATGTAAAAGATATATAATATTTAAAAAAATTTATAATCAATGTAGAATAAATAAGATAAATATGATAAAATTACTAAAAAAACAGATAGATGAGATTTCTAGGATGAATAAAGAAGATGTTTTAGGGATGATTCAAGAATTAAATGAAAAGCAAACAGAAACCATTTGTATTGAAACAAAAACAGCAAATGCTGGAAAACCAGATAAATATTATGATACTATTTCTAGTTTTTCAAATACAATTGGAGGAGTTATATTATTTGGTGTTGAAGAAAAAAAGCATAAGAATAAAACTACTTTTGAGGTAGTTGGAATTTATGATGCAAATGATTTACAAAAAAATATAACTAATTTGGTAGTACGGAATTTGAACCAGTTATAAGACCAGAAATAAATATAATAAATATAGAAGATAAAAATGTTGTTGCTGTTAGAGTTGATGCATTAAATCAAAGAAATAAGCCATGTTATTATAAACCAAAAGGATTGCATAATGGAGCGTATACAAGAATTGGTGATAGAGATGATCATATGACTGAATATGAAATATATAAGTGTAAAAGAATTGAAGGCAATATAGCTGAAATGTATCAAGAAACAATAAGTTTTATAAGTAGGAATATGAAGGTTAAGGTTATTATCAGTGATAAAACAGGACTTAGAACAGATATAACACAATATCCGATGGATGCACTAAGAGAAGCTATAGCTAATATGATTATTCATAGAGATTATAGTGATTTAAAAACAGGCGTATATAGTATGGTTACTATATATAAGGATAGAATTGAATTTAGAAATGTTGGGAATTTGTATGGATCAAATACTTTAGAATTATTAAAAACAAGAAAAGCAATGGAAGTAAGAAATGAAACTATTGTAAAATTATTAGAAATATTAGGTGGTATAATTGAAAATAGACATACCGGAATTTCGACTATGGAAGATAAAATGAAAGAAGCTAAATTGCCAGAACCTATATTTGTTAATGAAAGAGAAGATTTTGTTGTTACATTTTATAATGGAGAATATCCAGAATTATATCCTGAAACATTAAATAATAAAATAATAAATAATAATCAAAAAAATATTAATGCACAAGTTAATGCACAAGTTAATAAAAATGAAACAATACAAGAAGATATAATTAATTTTTGCAAAGAGCCAAAGAGTTTAAAAGAAATTGCAAATTTCTTTGGGTATAAAAATGTAAGAGGATTTAGAGAAAAATATATAAATATGCTTTTAGAAAATAAAAAATTAAAAAGAACAATACCAAGTAAACCTACAAGTAGTAGGCAACAATATATAAGTACAGATAATTAAAAAAATTATGGAGGAAGTGTTATGGCAAGTAAACCAATATATCAAATATATGCAGAATTACAAGATTATGAACCAAAAATATGGAGAAGATTTCAAGTAATGAATGATATAACTGTTGCAAAATTAGCTTATATATTAATGGCATTATTTGAGATGCAAGGAAGTCATTTGTATTTATTTGAAGTAGATGAGTTAAATAATTTTATTTTAAATCATCTAGAACATTATAATAAATATATGAAACATTATGATAATGATGAATTCTTTAAAGTTGGACAATATGGTTGTATATTTGAAGATGATAATATTATTCCTAGACTAGATAAAAGATATAGAGAATTAAAAGATGCAAAGGATATTAAACTAAAACATATATTAGATGAAGAAAATGAAAGAATGGAATTTCAATATGATTTTGGCGATAATTGGAGATTTAATATTGTATTAGAAAAAATATTCCAAGATAATAATATAAATGGAAAAGATTTACCAAGAGTAATTGAAGGAGAAGGATTTGGAATAATTGAAGACTGTGGTGGAACAATGGGATTAGAAGACATTAGAGAAGCATTTAAAATAAAAAAAGGGGAAGATTATGAAATGTATTCTAATTGGCTAGGTAAAGAAGAATTAAACTTAGAAAAGTGTGATTTAGATGATTTGAATTTTAGATTAAAAAAGTTACCTAGAATTTTTAGAGATAGCTATGAATATGGTTTAGAGCCAACAGAAAGATCAATAAAAATATTAGAAAGAGATTATTAATAAAAAGTTGATAAAATAAAAGTAAATAATCAAATTTTATAAAAGATTTTTAATATATTTAAAGATTACGAATTAATGCAAAATAAATAAAGGGGAAGTAGTCTATGAACGAAAAACTTAAAAATAATTCAAATAAAAATATTAAAATTAAGCAAGTTTTAGCTGTAATATTTTTTGTGTTAATTATTGCTATAGGGATTTATGTATATACAAACAATAAATATAATGAAAATAATATAAACACTCAACCAACAATTTCATCATATACATTAGATACTATTCCAGAATATTCAACAGAGCCATATGTAACAATAAATAATAATATACCAAATTTTGATGAGAAATATTTCACAACCGATTCATTTGAAATTTATAGTGATTTAGATGAGTATGGAAGATGTGGAGTTGCATTTGCAAACTTAAATAAAGAAGAAACAATGCCAAAGGAAAGTGAAAGCAGAAAGGCACTTGATAAAATAATACCAACTGGATGGCAAGATACAGAATACCCAAAAATAAATTTAGACAATTTATATAATAAATGTCATTTAATTGCATTTAGTTTATCAGCAGAAAATGTAAATGAAAAAAATATTATAACAGGAACAAGATATTTTAATATTAGTGGAATGACACCATTTGAAAATAAAGTAAGAAAATATTTAAATGATAATCCTGATAAGCATGTTTTATATAGAGTAACGCCAATATATGAAGGGGAAAATAAAGTTGCAAGTGGGATAACTATAGAAGCAAAATCTGTAGAAGATAAGGGGAAAGGCATATGCTTTTATATTTATAATGTACAGCCTGGTGTAATTATAGATTATGCTACAGGAGAGAGTAAATTAGTAGAATAAAATTGTTTAAAGAAAATATAATGAAAAGTTTTATAAAAGTATTGTAAGTTAAAGAAAATTATGCTAGTATAAGAATATAAATTTTAATCAATTAATTTTTATTCTTAATTTTTATCAATATAATGATTCTAAAATTTTCCAAACAATATTTTATAGAAAGAGGTCTATTATAGATATGAACTTATTAAATGATTTTGACATAAAAAATTTAGGTAAAGATTTGCCTGAAGAAACTACTTTATTCGATTTTGTGAATAAATTTATCAGTGAATTAAAAGAATATTTTGAAAACAATGGAAATAAAAATGTTATAGATACAAATAAAGAAAACAAATATAGTAAGTATTGGGATTATCAGAATTTTATGGAAGATAATGTAGCAGCTAATATTGGAATATCTAGATGGAGTGCAGATATTAAATATCGTGATGAATTAAGTGATGCAATAGATAATAGTATTTTAGAATTAGCAGAGAAAGAAGGTACTTTATATAGAAAACAATTTATTGCAAATGGACCTACAGATAATCCAACTTATAGTATTGATAAATTTGAAAATGGAAAAATTGAACATTTAATTATGTCAGGAGATAAAGTTCCAAAAGGATTTGAAAATGAAGATATAATTTTTCAATATAAAGCAGATGGAAGTATAAAAGTAAGAACAGATTTAAAAGAAGAAGTAATAAATTTAGCAAGTAAAAAAACAGTTGATTTAAAAGAACAAGAGAATAAAAGAAACAGTGAATATAAAAAAGAAGGACATATATATGAGGCTTTTGAAGATGATGGTTATATCTTTTTAAATAATATTACAGAAGAACGAGAGTTTTCAATAGAAGACATAGATTTTGCAATTTATAATTATAAAGGTGACGGAAAATATCAAGTAATAAATGGAGAATATAAAAAAATTAATTAAAAAAGTTAAATTACTATTCCAAAACAATGGAGTAGTTTTTTTCTACTTTTATATTGAAAAAATAAAATCGATATGCTAAAACGTAACAGAACGAAAATAATGAAACAGAAAAAAGAAAGTAGTGATGTTATGAAAATTGCAGCATATGCAAGAGTATCAACTGAAAAGGAATCACAAGTAGAATCATTTGAAAAGCAAATAGAATTTTTTAATGAATTTACAAAAAAGAACGGATATGAATTGTACAAGTTATATGCAGATGAAAGAATATCAGGAAAACAAATAAAACACAGAAAACAATTTCAGCAAATGATGCAAGATGCTAAAGCTAAAAAATTTGATAAAGTAGTAGTAAAAGATGTAAGACGTTTTGCAAGAAATACAGTAGATTTATTACAAAGTATAAGAGAATTAAAATCATATTGAATTGAAGTTGATTTCTTAAATAATGGAGAAATAATGGAAGGTGGTTCTGAATTTATATTAACAATTTTAGGAGCAATGGCACAACAAGAAAGTGCAAATATGTCTAAAAGGGTTAAATTTGGTAAAGATATTACAGCTCAAAAAGGAAGAGTGCCTAATCTAGTATTTGGGTATGATAAAATTCCAGATGAAAGATATACTTTAAAAATAAATGAAGAAGAAGCAAAAATTGTAAAAGAAATATTTGAAAGCTATGTATATAAAGGTTTTGGCACAACTAAAATTGCATGGAATTTAAATGATAGAGGTATAAGAACAAAGAAAACTAAATCCAAATGGGTACAAACATCTATTGTGAGAATGCTTAAAAATCCAATATATACAGGTAGAGTAACAAATAAAAAATCAGAAGTAACAGACTTTATAACAGGAACAAGAAAAGAACTGCCAGAAGAAGAATGGATAGTTGTTGAAACACCTGAAATGAGAATAATATCAGATGAATTATTTAATAGAGCACAAGCCCTTTTGGAACAAAGGTCTAGTGAATTTAAGTTAAATAATAAAAGAGAAAAAACAGAATATGTATTTAGCACACTTATATATTGCAAACATTGTGGGTATTCGTTTAGAAGAATGAAAAGAAAGTATTCAACAGATGGAAAAGAATATATAAGATGGGTGTGTAGTGGAAGAAATTCTATGGGGGTAAATCATTGCCCTAATACAACTACAATAGATGAAGAAGAATTGTTGAATGCAATAAAAATGTATTTAAAAAGTATAATATCAAATAAAAAGAACTTTATGAAATCTGTAGAAAAAGAATTTGAAAAAATTACAATAAACATGGATGAAAAATTATTAAAGTATATACAAATCACTCTTAAATATGGTATAATTATATTTATTAAAACAAAACTATAAAAGAAAGGTGTGATTTGAAATGCAAAGGGTAATTAAATTACAAGAAGTTGAAGAAGAATTAAATAACCAAGATGAAATCAATGAACCAATAGTCGTAAAAAGAGATAATAAAAGCGATGTAGTTATAGTTAGTATGAAAGAATATAAAGAAAAATTATTAGAATTAGATATTATAAAACATTTACAAAAATCGGAAGAAGATATAGAGAAAGGAAGAACTATCCCTGCTAACAAGGTCTTTGAAGAATTGAGGGATGAGTATGGATATTGATGTAAAGTACGAAGTAGAATTTACTGAAGAATGTGCAGTAGAGATTAGAAAAGTATATAATTATATTAGAGATGATCTTTCAGCACAAAATTCGGCAAACAAAATAATGGAAAGAATAGAAGAGTTTATTACTAATCTAGCATATGTACCTAGAATGTATGCTGAAATAGATAAGTATAGTAATACTAAAAGAATTTATAGAAGAATAATATTAAACAATTATGTTTTATTATATACAATAGATGAAGAAAGACATAAAGTTTTCATTTCTCATATGTATCATAGTAAGACGGATTATTTAAACAACATATAAAAAATGCCTATCATAATACAACCCCCACACGAATACAATTAAACAAAAGTATTCACATGGGGGTTTCATTATGAAAAATTATTCAATAGAACAACGTGCTTGTGAACTTGCACATTATATAGTTGACTCAAAAGATACAGTTAGAGGTGCAGCTAAAAAATTCGGCATTTCTAAATCTACAGTACATAAAGACGTAAGTGAAAGATTACTTAAGATAAACCCTGGTTTAGCAGGAGAAGTTAGAGAAATTTTAGATGAAAATAAGGCTGAAAGACACATAAGAGGAGGAATGGCAACAAAAAGAAAATATAGTCATATGAAAGATGATGGTTTTGAAAGATAGTTTTTGTTCAAATTTAAGTGAATATTAAAATTAATTAAAAATAAAAAATGCTTTAATTTTAAATTAAAGCATTTTTTATAAATTAGTTATTAAAATTATTTCTTCTTTGAGCTTTTCTAGCTTTTCTGCATTCTGGACATCTTTGTGGTTCATTTGTGAATCCTTTTTCTGCGTAAAATGCTTGTTCACCTTCTGTGAATACGAATTCAGCACCACAATCTTTACATACTAAAGTTTTATCTGCCATTAGAAATTCCTCCTTTTTAAAGTTCTGATATTTAATATTTTTCTGGGACACATAGTTCTGAACTCTAAATAAAGAGAAAATTATAGTCTTCATAAAAAATTAAATTCATTTAAGCTTTTTCAAGCCATCCACAATATATCATAAAATATTAGTATTTGCAAGGAAATTATTGATAAAAAGTGGAAAAAGTGTTAAAATAAAGAATAGTTTGAAAAATAAGAAGGAGAGAAATAATAATGAATGTAGGGTTTATATCATTAGGATGTAGTAAAAATTTAGTAGATACAGAAATGACAATTGGATTATTCAAAAAAAATAATTTTAAAATAGTTAATAATCCTGAACAAGCAGATATTATAGTAATAAACACATGCGGTTTTATAGAATCTGCTAAACAAGAAGCAATAAACACTATTTTAGAAATGGCTGAATATAAAAAGAATAAATGTAAATATTTAATTGTAATGGGATGTTTAGTTCAAAGATATAAAGAAGAATTACAAGAAGCTATTCCAGAAGTAGATTTATTTATAAAGTATAAAGAATATGATACTATTTGGGAGCAAATTGAAAAAGTAATAGGTAAAAATGAAAAAGAAGAAAGTAAGAATATTGCAAAGGAAGAATTATTAACAAATAAGTGTGGTTTGGAATTTTCAAACAGAATCATTTCTACAGGACGAAATTTTGCCTATTTAAGAATTGCAGAAGGATGCAGTAATAGATGTACATATTGTGCAATTCCATATATAAGGGGGAAATTTGTTAGCAGAAAAATGGAAGATATTTTAAAAGAAGCACAAGAACTTGTAAATGAAGGGTATAAAGAAATTATAGTAATAGCACAAGATACAAGTAAATATGGAATTGATATTTATGGTGAATCTAAACTTGCTGAATTATTAGATAAACTTTCAAAAATTGAAGGAATAAAATGGATTAGATTTTTATATACATATCCAGAATCTATTACAGATGAATTAATAAAAGTAGTAAAAGGAAACAAAAAAATATGCAAATATTTTGACATACCAATTCAACATATTTCAGATACTGTTTTAAAAAGAATGAACAGAAAAAGTAATGGAGAAAGTATTCGTAAATTAATAACAAAAATCAGAAAAGAAATTCCAAATGTTATAATAAGAACTACAGTAATGGTAGGTTTCCCAGGCGAAACAAAAGAAAACTTTGAAGAATTATATGAATTTGTTAAATGGGCTAAATTTGATAGATTAGGAGCATTTACATATTCAAAAGAAGATGGAACTCCAGCAGAAAAATTGGATAATCAGATTCATCCTATGACTAAAAAAAGCAGATATAATAAAATAATGTCTTTACAACAACAAATTTCAGATGAAAATTTAAAAAAACAAATAGGAAATAAATTAGAGGTATTAATTGAAGATGAAAGTTTTGACGGAAAATATTATATTGCAAGAAGTGAAAATGAAGTACCTGATATAGATGGAATAATATATGTTGAAAAAAGTGAAGATGAGCTATTAGATAAATTTGTTAAAGTAGAAATCATTGGAAATAAAGATTATGATATGATTGGAAAATTAATTAAATAGTAAAACTAAAATTATTAGAGTTATTATAAATGATGTATTATAAAAAATAGACACAAATGTTAGAAAAAATAATTATAAAATTATTATAAAATAAAGTATACTAAAACACTAAAATT
>USQY01000003.1 GCA_900557045.1 uncultured Clostridium sp. | reverse complement strand
CATTTTTACTTACAAATGATTTTAAAATTTTGGACATTTTCACTTACAAGTCACAAAATGCAACAAAAAATCAAAAAATGATTGACATGCTTTGACATACTTGTTATAATTCAAATCTATAGAGAGATACCTGTTTTCATTCCAAACACAGAAGCTAAACTCTATTAATAGATTTATATGATTTTTGTAAATCAAAATAAATACTATTAAAAGTTATACAATACTTTAATCATGTAGTTGCCGAATATGTAATTGATCATATTTGGTATTTTTGCATTTATATTATAAATTAAAAGGAGGTAGTAGTTTTGAAAAAGATACTTAAAGAATTAATAAAGGAACATTTTTTGTGGATATTAGTAGAAATAGTTTTGATAGGAATTAATATTTATCTTTTAACAGTTCCTTCAAAAATATTGGGTCAAATTATTGATTTTCTTAATAATATTAATTTAAATAAGTCCAATATAGTAACTTCAATATATGCTTTATTAGGAATATGTATATTGATAATGATATCAAGAATTATTTGGAAAATGATTGATGCTAAAATTGCAAGAAATATAGTTAAAAAATTACAAGATTGCTTGTTTGAAAAATTACTTAAAACAGATGTATCAGAATTACAATCAATTAAAAATGGAGATATAATGTCCCATTTTGTAAGAGATATTAGACAAGTACAAAAATTTGTTTCAAATGCAATAACTCTTGCAATAAGGTTTATTTTGAATTTTACAATTATAGCATTTTCTATGGTAAAGTCAACAAATATTAAATTAACGGCAATTTCACTATCTCCAATTGTAATTAGTATTTTTCTTATATTTAAATTAGTGAAAAAATTAGAAAAAAACTATAATTTGTCGCGTATTAATTTTACTAATTTATCAGAATTTGTTCAAGAGAGTACAGATAGTATACGTACAACAAAAGCATATGTGGGTGAAAAAAAACAATATAATGAATTTTTAAATAAAAACACAAATCTAAAAAACACAAATTTTCAAGTTATAAAAAATGAAACATTATTAAGTATTTACACAAATTTAGGTATAGGGATTGGAACTGGTTTATCAATATTATATGGAAGTAGTTTAGTATTAAATAATATAATATCATTAGGTGACTTTGTTGCATTTAATGGATATATGTTATTACTACAATCACCTATTATGTGGATTCCATGGGTATTAAAGAATATAAAGAAAGTGCAAGTTTCGTATAAAAGATTAGACAAAATGTTTAATTTAAAAGAAGAAATATGTATAAATGATGTATCAAACAGAGAAAAATTAATTGGTAATATAGAAATAAAAAATTTAACATATAATTATCCAGGATGTGTTGATAAAGTGTTAGAAAATATTAATATTAGCATAAAATCAGGAAAGTCTTTAGGAATAATAGGCGTACTAGGGAGTGGAAAAACTACATTGATGAATTTATTATTAAAACTATACGAAGTTCCGAATGGAAAAATATATATAGATGGTAAAGATATAAATGATATTAAGACAGATGAAATTAGAAACAATATTTGTTATATAACACAGGATAATTTTTTATTTTCAACTACATTAAAGAAAAATATAAATTTGTTTAGAGACATATATGATGATATTGATATTTTAGAAAGTACTAAATTAGCAATGATATATGAAGAGATAGAAAATATGTCTGATGGAATTAATACAATAATTGGAGAAAAGGGTATTGATTTATCAGGAGGACAGAAGCAAAGGGTTGTTATTTCAAGAGCGTTTTTAAACAACAGTAATATAGTGATTTTTGATGATACATTTTCTGCTTTAGATAATAGAACTGAACAACACTTACTTAATAATATTAAGAAATTAACAAAAAATAAAACCTGTATTATTGTTTCAAATAGAATTTCAGATATTAAACATTGTGATGAAATAATTGTTTTAGATCAAGGAAAGATTGTTGAGAGAGGAGTACATAAAGAATTGTTGAATAATAAGGAAAAATATTATGAATTTTATAGAAATCAAGCTGAAAAAAGAACAGTTTCTATTTTGGATTAAATTGGAGGGAGGAAAATGAAAAGTAACACTATAAAAAGAATAAAGAAAATGATAAAACCATATGTTAAAACTATAGTATTTGTTACCATTATAGCTATAATAATAGATGTATTAGCCTTAGCAAAACCATATTTGGTTAGAATTCTTATTGATGAATTTTTAGAGAAAGGAATAAATAAAAATGGAGTTGTTACTACTTCTATAATTTCATATGTGTACATATTAATGGTGTGTTTAGAAAACTTTTTAGATTATTTTAATAGGAGCAAAACTAATATTATTGGTGAAAGTGTAGTATTTGATTTAAGAAATAAGTTATATGAGTATATGGAAAATGCTAATGCAAAGTTTCATGATAAAGTGCCTTCAGGAACTTTGTTTGTAAGAATTATAAGTGATACAGAAGATGTTTTTGCTCTGTTTAGTGATGTTATTACTACTTTTATAAAAGATATTTTTGTTATACTTGGATTATTAGGAGTAATGGTGTATATAAGTTACAAATTAGCAATGGTTAGCATAATAATAATTCCACTTATTATTATTTCATCATTAATTTTAACAAAGTTACTAAATAAAACATATTCTAAGGTAAAAAATATTAGAACAAAATTAAACATATTTTTTGCAGAGTCTATTTATGGAATTAAATTAATAAAAATATTTAATAGACAAAAGGAGAAAAAAAGAGAATGTGAAAATATTACAAATGATTTTAGAAAGGCAATTAAACCTATTGGATTTTTGCAAGGAGCATTACCAGCAATAATGACTATAATTGAAAATTTAGGTATTTCAATTGTAATATGGGGAATTATAAATAATTATATAAAAGAAACTTTGGATGTTGGCATTATTTATATGTTTATTACATATCTAAAGAGTCTGTTTGATCCAATAAATAGAATTATTGAAAATGTTGAAATTGTGGAAGAAGCGGTAACTTCTATAGATAAAATATATGAAATTTTAGAAGCAGAAGAATTTGTAGAAAATTTTGAAGGTGGGAAAAGACTAAAAGAAATTAAAGGTAAAATAGAGTTTAGAAACGTGTGGTTTGCATATGAAAAGGATAATTGGATTTTAAAGAATGTAAGTTTTACAATTGAACCAGGACAAAGTGTTGCACTAGTTGGAAAAACTGGCTCTGGTAAAACTACTATTACTAATTTAATTAATAAGTTTTATACAATTCAAAAGGGAGAAATTTTAATTGATGGCGTAAATATAAATGATATTAATTTATCAGATTTAAGAAGAAATATTGGTACAATTCTTCAAGAACCTTTTATTTATGCTAAGTCTATTAAAGAAAATATAAAATTATTTAATGATATGGATGATAAGGAAATTCGAAAAGCATTAGAATTATCCTCAGCAAGTAAATTTATTAATTCATTAGAAAATGGAATTAATGAAGTTGCTCAAGAACAGGGAAATTCATTTTCAGCAGGTGAAAAACAACTTTTAGCTTTTGCAAGAATATTTGCTTTGAACCCATCAATATTTATATTAGATGAAGCTACTGCAAATATTGATACTACAACAGAGCAGTTAATTCAAGAGTCTGTTGATAAGTTATCGGCAGATAAAACTTCAATTTTTATTGCTCATAGATTAGCCACTATAGTAAATGTTGATAAAATCATTGTTTTAAATAAGGGGAGAATTATTGAACAAGGTAGTCATGAAGAGCTAATTAAAAATGGTGAATATTATGGAAAGTTATATATGTCATATTATAATAGTTTAGTTTAATAAATATTGTTGTTACAATTTGTTGCTTTAATATTACCGTAAAATTAAAAGGGGATATTTTTACTTAAAAATGAATCTAAATTTTGGGACATTTTCACTTACTAGTCACATAAAATAAAAAAATAAGTAAAACCCTATTGCTAAATTACCATAAATATGTTAAAATAGCAATATTGAGAAAGTAGATATACTATTTTTCTCCTTACTTGCATAAATAAATGCAGGTTTTATTATCCATAAGGAGGTGAATATAATGAATAAATACGAAAGTGTTATCATTATTAATCCAAATGTTGATGAAGAAGGAATTAAAGTTTTAATTTCAAGATTTTCAGATTTGATTAATACTGATGGTAAAGTTGAAAAAGTTGATGAATTAGGAAAAAGAAAATTAGCTTATGATGTAAAGAAATTTAAAGAAGGTTTTTATGCAGTATTTTATTTTGAAGCTAATACAGATCTAATTTCAGAACTTGAAAGAAATTATAGAATAACAGATGAAGTTATTAAATTTATGACTGTTAAACAAGACTAATAGTTTAAAAGTAAAATAAAAAAACTAATAAAAATGGGGCCTTTTTTGAAAGGAATGGTGAAAGATATGAATAAAGTTGTATTAATGGGAAGACTAACAAGAGATCCAGAAGTAAGATATACACAAACTAATAACACATTAGTTGCATCATTTACTTTAGCTGTAAATAGAAGATTTGCTCGCCAAGGAGAAGAAAGACAAGCGGATTTTATTAATATAGTAGCATGGAGTAAAACTGGAGAGTTTTGTAGCAAATATTTTAAGAAAGGTCAACAAGTTGCTGTAATTGGAAGAATCCAAACAAGAACTTGGGATGATGAACAAGGTCAAAAACATTATGTAACAGAAGTTGTTGCAGAAGAAGCATATTTTGCAGATAGCAAAAAAGATGGCGAAATGGGTGGAAGTTTTGATGCTACATTTGGAACAATGCCATCATCAAATACTGGTTCTGATTTTGAAATATCTTCAGGCGATGACCTACCATTTTAATGTATAAATATAAAAAGATAGGGGGGAATAAAATGGCAGATAAGAAAAATAATAGAAGAAATAATAGAAGTAATGATGACGACTTTAATCCAAAATTCAAAAAAAGAAAAAAAGTATGTCCATTATGTAAAGATAAAAATTTAGTTCTAGATTATAAAAATCCAGATCAATTAAAAAAATTTATTAATGAAAGAGGTAAGATATTACCAAGAAGAGCAACTGGTGCATGTGCTAAACATCAAAGAGATATAACTGTTGCAGTTAAAAGATGTAGACAAATTGCTATGTTACCATATACTCAAGATTAATTACATAAGTATAATATGCTGTAGGCTAATTCGGGTTAGTTTACAGCTTTATTTTTTACCATTTATAATATGCAAAAGTTATAATTATATATAATTAGTGTATAAAACAAATAACATAGTACATAATTTTATAAAATATATCAAATAAAACGGAGATGATTTTTATGAAATTAGGAATAGCTTTATCTGGAGGTGGAATAAGAGGAATTGCGCATGCTGGTGTACTGCAAGCATTAGAAGAAAATAATATAAAACCTGATATAGTAGGTGGAACAAGTTGTGGAAGCATGGTAGCTGTAATGTATGCAATGGGGTATTCTCCTTACCATATTTATATATTGTTTAAAAGATATGCAAGTGAAATTGCTAAAATTGATATTCTACTAACTTTGTCAGGAATACATAATTGCATTTTTAGAAAGAAAATATCGGTGAAAGGTTGTAATAGTGGAAAAAAAATAGAAGAATTATATAATAAAATTGCAAGCAGAAGAGAAATATATAATATATCCCAAATTAAAATGCCTCTTGTAATTCCCACTGTTGATATGAACAGTGGAAAAAAAATTATATTTACAAATTATGTGCCTGAGTTTAGCAAAAATAATTATACAAATGTAAGGGATGAAAATACTATTAAATTTATATCAAGTAATAATAAAAAATATATAAATAATATAACTATAGGAAAAGCAGTACGAGCAAGTAGTAGTTTTCCGGGAATATATAGTCCATTAATATATAAAGATTATACTTTTATGGATGGAGGTGTTTTAGATAATATTCCTACTGAAGAGGTTAAATTACAAGGTGCAGACAAAATATTAGCAGTAAAATTTCGAGCTGATGAAATCGAAAAGGAAAGTAATATAATGGATGTTATAATGAAATCTATTGACATAATGGGAAACAAAATATCAGAAAATAGTCTAGAAATAAGTGATTTTGTTTTAGAAGTATATACAGATAAGGTTGGATTATTGGATGTTGCAAAATTAGATAAATGCTATGAATATGGTTATAATTCTGTTATTAAAAACTTGGAAAAAATAAAAAAGAGTATTAATATATAACCATTTTTTAACTTTATGCATAAAATTTTGAAATTTAGGAGAGAATACTCCTAAAAAAATAAATGTATATGCAAGAGGTGGAAAAATTGGAAAGATACAAAATATTAACTATAAAAGGTGTATTGTTAGATAAACAGCAGTTAGAAAATTATTTGGCAAAACTTGCATCTGATAATGTTTTAAAAAGTAAATCAGATAAAAAAACATATCCAATTCCAAGAGTAAAAGAAAATTATGAATATATAACAAAAGTGTACAATATATTGACTGAACATTTAAAATTAGGATTACCAATACATCCTGCAGGAGAATGGATTTTAGATAATTATTATATAATAGAAAAAACTGTAAAAACAATTATAAAAGATATGCCATTAAAAAAGTATGTGAGTTTTGTGGGGTTAGAAAATGGAAATTATAAAGGATTTGCAAGAATTTATGTATTAGCTAGTGAGATTGTAGCATATACAGATGCTGTAATTGATAGAGACAATTTAAGCAATTTATTACAGGCTTATCAAAGTAAGAAAAGTTTAGGTATGGAAGAAATATGGAATATAGGTACATTTTTACAAATTGCTCTAATTGAGAATATTAGGATGATTTGTGATAAAATTTATTCTTCACAATTACAGAAATATAAAGTTGAAAACATTATAGAGAGATTAGTTGAAAAAAAGGAAAATCCAAAATTTAAAAATGTACCCAATATAAATGAATATATTAATAATAAATGTAAATATTCTAAAAAAATTATAAATACAAGGGAAACAACAAGGGGAAAAGTAAATGGAGAAATGAAATGTCCATTTATAGAGTATATGTCATATAGATTGAAACAATATGGAAAACAAGCATATAGTTTTTTATCAATTTTGGAGGAACAAGTTGATAAAATGGGATTAACAATTGATGAAATTATTCAAAAAGAGCATTTTGATATTGCATTAAAAAAAGTGTCAATGGGAAATTCTATAACTAGTATAAACACTATTATTAGAGTTAATTTTTTACAGATATTTGAAGAAATAAACGGTGTTGAAGAAATATTAAAGAAAGATCCGGCTAATGTATATGGAAAAATGGATTATAAAACAAGAGCTTATTATAGACAGGCTATTGAGAAAATTGCTAAAAAAACAAAAATATCAGAAATATATATAGCAAAAAAATGCTTGGAATTGGCTAAAGCTAATAAGAATAGTACAGAAATAAAAAAATCTCATATAGGATATTATTTAATATCAGATGGAAAAACATTATTATTATCAGAGTTATGTAATAAAAAAATAAAAAATACTTCTCCTAAAACAAAAATGAAAATATATGTTTCAGGAGTTATAATATCATCTATTTTGATAAGTTTATTATGTGGATTGTATGTGTATAACAATTACAAAAATTTTGCAATAGCTATAATTATATTTATTCTAACATTTGTGCCAGCACATACTATAGTAACTCAAATAATACAATATGTTTTAAGTAAAATAATAAAGCCAAAAATGACACCAAAATTAGATTACAAAAATGGAGTTCCAGAAGAAAGTTCAACCATGGTAATTATACCAACAATAGTAAAGAACAAGGAAAAGGTGAAGGAATTATTTGCACAATTAGAAGTGTATTATATAGCAAATAAAAGCGAAAATTTATATTTTACTTTATTAGGAGATTGCTCAAGCAGTGATAAGCAAACAGAAAAATTTGATGATGAAATAGTAAAAACAGGATTAGAAGAAATAGAAAAATTAAACCAAAAATATCCTAATGAAAATCCACAAAAATTAAATAAATTTAATTTTATATATAGAAAAAGAACATGGAATGATGGTGAGGAATGCTATTTAGGTTGGGAAAGAAAAAGAGGTTTAATAAATCAGTTTAACGAGTATTTACTTGGAAATATAAAAAATCCATTTCTATGTAATTCCATAGAATCTACAATTGAAGAAGGGGTTATATTGTGTAATTTTAGTAAACAAAATATGGCTACGATTGTGAAATATATAATAACATTGGATTCAGATACTGACTTGGTATTAAATTCTGGTCTAGAATTAATTGGGGCTATGGCACATATATTAAATAAACCCGAAATAGATAAAAATTTAAATGTGGTAGTTAATGGTCATGCATTATTGCAACCTAGAGTAGGAATAGGGTTATTAGAAGTAAGACGTAGTATATTTAGCAAAATTTTTGCAGGTCAAGGTGGAACAGATTCGTATGTAAATGCTATATTTGATGTTTATCAAGATAATTTTGGAGAGGGAATTTTTACAGGAAAGGGAATTTATGATTTAAAAGTGTTTTCACAAGTATTAAATAATGAAATACCAGAAAATACAGTATTAAGTCATGATTTACTAGAAGGATGTTATTTAAGATGTGGAATGGTCTCAGATATTATGCTTATGGATGGATTTCCTACTAGCTATTTAGCTTCAAAAAAGAGGAGTCACAGATGGATAAGGGGAGATTATCAAATATTATCTTGGTTGAAAAACAAAAAATTAAATATATTGTGCAAATACAAGATAATAGATAATGTTTTTAGAAGCAATCTAGAAGTTTCAATTGTTTTAAGTATTATAATTTTAGTATTAGCTAAAGTGTTTGCAAAAATAAAAATATGGCCAATTATAATATTTTTAACAATTAGTTTATTAATTCCGAATATAATAGAAATTGTAAATAAAATAATATTTAGAAAAGAAGGAGAAACTAGGCAAAAAACTTTTATAAAAAATACTACAACTGTAAAAAACAGTTTGATTAAAGTTTTTTTTGCAATATCAACTTTACCAGATAAAGCTTATATGTCTATTTCAGCTGGTATTACAAGCTTATATAGGATGATAATTAGTAAAAAACATTTATTAGAATGGGTTACTGCAGAGGAAGCAGAAAAAAAATCTAAAAATGATTTAAAATCTTATTATTCAAATATGATACCTAATGTAGTAAGTGGAATTATAGGAATATTATTTGTTATATTAACACAAACAACTTTTGAAATTTTTGGAATAATAAGTTTAATATTATCGACTTTATGGTTAATAGCACCTATAATTTTATGCTATATTAGTAAGCCAATAAAAGAAAAAAATCCAATAGAGTTATTAGATAAAAATGACAAAGAATATATACTTGATATTGCAAAAAAAACATGGTTATTTTTTAAAGAATATATTAATGAAAAAACAAATTATTTACCACCAGATAATTATCAAGAAGATAGAAAACCAAAAGTGGTTATGAGAACTTCTTCAACTAATATAGGACTTGGAATGCTAGCAGTTATTTCAAGTTATGATTTGGGTTTTGAAAAATTAGATGATACTATAAAATTATTAGAAAAAATGATTAATACTGTAAATGGTTTACCAAAGTGGAATGGACATTTATATAACTGGTACAATATTGAAACTTTAGAACATTTATATCCAAGATATGTTTCTTCTGTTGATAGTGGTAATTTTATTGGATATTTGTATGTGGTTTATCAATTTTTAGAAGGCGTAGTAGCGGAAAATAAAAACTATGAAATATGTAAAAGTTTAAGTCAAATAATTTTACAAATAATAAAAAATACAGATTTTTCAAAATTATTTGATGAAAAAAATAATTTATTTTCTATAGGTTTTGATATAGAAGAAAATAAATTAACAGATTCATATTACGATTTATTAGCATCAGAGGCTAGACAAGCAAGCTTGGTGGCTATTGCAAAAAAAGATATAGATGTGAAAAATTGGTATAATTTGAGTAGAACATTGACAATTTTAAATAAATATAAAGGGCTAATATCATGGTCTGGAACAGCATTTGAGTATTTAATGCCAAATATAAATATTCCAAAATATCCAGGTAGTTTATTAGACGAATCATGTAAATTTATGATAATGAGTCAAAAGGAATACGCTAAAAAACTAGGCATACCTTGGGGAATTTCTGAATCAGCATTTAATTTAAAAGATTTAAATAATAATTATCAATATAAAGCATTTGGAATACCATGGCTAGGACTAAAAAGAGGTTTAGCAGACGAGATGGTTGTATCATCTTATGGTTCAATTCTAGCAATTACAGAAGAGCCTAAAAATGTTATTAATAATATAAAAATTTTAGAAAAACAGGGAATGAATTCAAAATATGGATTATATGAATCTATAGATTATACTCCAAATAGAGTAGAGAAAAATAAAAAATATGTGCCAGTAAAAACATATATGGCACATCATCAAGGATTAATTTTATTGTCAATTAATAACTTATTTAATAATAACATTTTGCAAAAAAGATTTATGAAAAATCCAGAAATGCAATCTGTAAATATTTTATTAGAAGAAAAAATGCCTGAAAATGTAATAATTACAAAAGAAAAGAAGGAAAAAGTAGAAAAAATTAAGTATAATAATTACGATTTTTATTCAGAAAAAACTTTTACAAAAATTAATAATGATATTGAGAGATTTAATGTTATTTCAAATAAAAATTATACAATAATATTAGATGAAAAAGGAAATGGTTATAGTAAATATAAAAATAATTTGGTAAATAGATATAAGCAAACTTCAGATATAGATCAGGGAATTTATTTCTATTTAAAAAATATAAAAAACAAAAAAATATGGACAAATATATATAATGGAAATATGGATAAACCAGATAAATATACTGTAACTTTCGCTCCTGATATATGTAAATATATAAGGATTGATGGAAATATTGAAACAAACACAAAAATTACAGTAAGCCCAAATGATTCAGTTGAAATACGAAGATTGGAAATTAAAAATTTAGGAAATACAGATGAAACATTAGAAATAAGTAGCATTATAGAACCAGTATTATCAAATAAAGAACAAGATTATGCACATCCTGCTTTTAATAATTTGTTTTTAACATATGAATATATACCAGAATTAAATATTATTTTAGTGAAAAGAAAAAAACGTTCTGAAAATCAAAAAGAAATTTTTATGGCAGTTACATTATGCTCTGATGAACACGGTGATAATACTAATTTTGGAAGTGATTTAGAATATGAGATTAGTAAAGAAAGGCTTATAGAAAGAAATAATTTTGGTATTCCTAAACTAATAGAAGATTCTAAACCGTTTAGTAAAAAAATAGAATTAACAACAGACTCAATAATTGCTATGAGAAAAACAATTAATATCAAAGCAAGAGAAAATACAAAACTAGATTTTATAATGTGTGTTTCAGAAGATAAAGAATATGTTATTAATACAATAAAAAAATATATGAATTTTGAAAATAATAAAAGAGTTTTTGAGCTTTCAAGAGCAAGGGTAGAAGCAGAAAATAGGTATTTAAATATAAATGGCAAAGACCTAGATTTATATCAGAGAATATTAACTTATATTTTGGAAAATAATGTTACAAATTTTTCATGTGATTCTAATTCAAAACAAGAAGATAACACAAATAGTGTGAACGCGAGAAATCTTGAAAATAATGGAAACCTTGAAAATACTGACAATAATAAAATATATTCTATTAATGAACTTTGGAAATATGGAATTTCAGGCGATGTGCCAATAATTTTTGTAAAAATAAAAAATATAAATGATATATCTGTAATAGAAGAATTGGTAAAAGCCTATGAATATTTTAAAACCAAAAATATTGAAATAGATTTAGTTATATTAAACGAGGAAAAAGGAAATTACAATAATTATGTAAAAGATGCAATATTAGATACTGTTCTAAATAGTGGACTAGGGTATATGCTTAACACAAAAGGTGGAATATATGTCTTAAACGGTATAAAAAATAAAGATATACAATTAATTACAATATATTCAAAATTAGTTTTTAATGCTCAAAATGGAAATTTAAATTTACAGTTAAATGATGTAGAAGATGATATTCCTAAAGTATATATAGAGCGAAGTAATCAACAATTAAATTTATTAGAAGAACCAAAACAGGAAAACAAATTATTAAATAATAATTTATTATATTATAATGAATATGGTGGTTTTTCAGCTGATGGAAAAGAATATTTATTAAGAATAAATAAAGAAAATAATACACCTGCACCATGGAGCAATATTATGGCAAATAATAATTTTGGAACATTAGTTACAGAAACAAATGGTGGATATTCGTGGTATAAAAATTGTAGATTAAATAGAATATCAGCATGGTCAAATAATCAAATTTTAGATGTACCTTCTGAGGTTATATATCTGAAAGATGAGGAAACTAAGAGAAAATGGTCTATTGGTTATAATCCAATGCCAGATGAAAATGATTATTATATAACTTATGGATTTGGATATTCAAAATTTAATCATGCAAGCTGTGGAATAGAGCAAGAGTTAGAAGTTTTTGTTCCAAAACAAGATAGTTGTAAAATTCAAATTTTAAAATTAAAAAATACAACATTAAGAAAAAGAAAAATAAAATTAGTATATTATCTAAAACCAGTTTTAGGAGAAGATGAAATCAAAACAAATGAATTCTTAGACATTAATTTTAATAAAAACAGTAACACAATTTTTGCTAAAAATATAACAAATACAGATTATAAAAATATGGTGTTCGTTTCAAGTAGTGAGCAAATAAAATCATTTACAGGTAGTAAAAAAGAATTTTTTGGCGGTGGAGATATTAGTAATCCAACAGGTTTAGATTTAGATAATTTCAGTAATAAATTATGGAGCAAAATTAGTAATGTAATAGTAATACAATTTGAAATTCAATTAGAGGCCTTGGAAGATAAAGAAATATCAATAGTATTAGGAGCAGGAGAAAGCAAAATAGAATGTCAAGATTTAGCTTATAAATATAGCAATTTAAATAATTGTATTCACGAAAATGAAATAGTAAAAAAATATTGGGCTGATTTATTAAATACACTACAAGTTCAAACACCAGTGGAATCAATGAATTTAATGTTAAATGGTTGGATTATGTATCAAACAATTGTAAGTAGATTAATATCAAGAACAGGATTTTATCAATCAGGCGGAGCTTATGGATTTAGAGATCAACTTCAAGATAGTTTAAGTGCTAAATATTTAAATCCAGAGATTACTAGAAATCAAATAATAAAACATAGTAAACATCAATTTATAGAGGGTGATGTAGAACATTGGTGGCATGATGAAACAAATCGCGGTATTAGAACTAGATTTTCAGATGATTTATTATGGCTTCCATATGTTACAGCTGATTATATTGAATTCACAGGTGATTATAGTATATTAGATGTAGAAACAAATTATTTAAATGGAGCAATTTTGCCAGATGGAATTGATGAAAGGTATGATATGTATATACAGTCAGATAAAAAAGCAACAATATATGAGCATTGTATAAATGCTATTGAAAAATCGCTAAATTTTGGAGAAAATGGTTTACCTAAAATTGGTTCAGGTGATTGGAATGATGGTTTTAGCACTGTTGGAAATAAAGGAAAAGGTGAAAGTGTTTGGCTTGGATTTTTCTTATGTAGTGTGCTAGAAAAATTTGTGAAAATATGTGAATATGTGGAAAACAATAGTGAGAATTTGAATATAAATGAAGGTGTAAATGTAGAAAAAGAAAGAATGAATGAAAATAAAAATAAGAATAAAAAACAAAATGTAGAAGCGGGAACAGAAGAAACAATAAATGATTTTGAAACAAAAAAATCTGAAAAATATAAGCAAATAATTGAAAAATTAAAAAAGACACTAAATAAAAATGCTTGGGATGGCAGATGGTTTAAAAGAGCGTTTATGGATAATGGTAAAGTATTGGGAAGTATTCAAAATGATGAATGCAAAATTGATAGTATAGCACAGAGCTGGTCTGTTATTTCTAATATGGCTGATAATGATAAGAAATTCATTTCAATGGAAAGTTTAGAAAATCATTTAGTGGATAAAGAAAATGGAATAATAAAATTGTTGGATCCTCCTTTTGATAAAGGAAATTTAGAACCAGGATATATTAAGGCATATATTCCTGGAACAAGGGAAAATGGTGGGCAATACACACATGAGTGTTGTTGTTATCACCACTTTCTTGCAAATATGCTTGAAATAAAGCTAAAGTAAGAAAATGTACACAACAACAATACACCTATAAAATATTGATACTCTTACATATATAAAAACACCAAAACATTTGACAAAAGGCGAAAAAAATGCTAAAATATTACTAGAATATGAATAAAATATAAAAATAATCATAAAATAGTAATAAAGAGGTGAGAAAAATGAATTGCTATAATATGGTGTTAGAATATATAAATAAAAATGAAAAAGGAATACCAATTTTTATTGAAGAAATTAAAGAATACATTATTAAATTCTATAATGAAAAAGATAAAGAAAAGGTTTTCAATAATGTCAAAGCAATTTTAAATAGAATGAATAAAGAAGGTATTATAGAAACAGCATATAAAGGTATTTATTATATTCCTAATGAAAACATATTTGGTAAGATGTTATTAGGAAATAGACAAATCATTCAATATAAATATATAATGGACAAAGATGGAAATATAAAAGGATATGTTACTGGAGCTAAACTTTTTAATGAAGCTCATTTAACAACACAAGTTCCAAACATTATAGACATTGCAACAAATGAATGTAAAAACTTTAATAAATATGAAAACAAGAACTTAAATGTTATAATAAGAAAACCCAAAATAGAGATAAACAATGAAAATTATAAATATTTACAATTATTTGACTTAATAGAGAATAAAGATAATATAGGAATTGAAGTAGATAATCCAGATGAAATAATCTATAATTTCATTGAAGAAAACGAATTAGATTTTGAAAAGATAATTAAATATGCTATGGATACAAAAAGTAGAACTGTAATAAACAAAATACTTGTCCTAGCAAGATAGGAGATGAAAATGAATTTACATTTAAATAAAGAATTATTTAGAGAATTTATTGATAACTTAAATACAAGAACTGGAATAGACTCAGACATTATTGAAAAAGATTATTATGTATGTACTATATTGAAGGAATTATCAAAGAATCAAGATGAGTTACAAGCATATTTTAAAGGTGGAACAGCAGTATATAAAATATTAGATACAATGAATAGATTTTCAGAAGATATAGATTTAACAGTAAAAGTTCTTCCTGAACAATCAAACACTAAAAATAAAAATAGATTAAAGGAGTCAGCTTTAGGTTATGAAATAGAAGGTTTAGAATTATCAAAAGATGAGTGTATTGATAATAAAGGAAGTGTTACAGGAATATACAGATACAATTCTATTTACGATAATAGCAAAGATCCATTACATAGAGCAGGAATTATACAAGTAGAAGCAACATCTTTTACTGTTAGTGAACCTTATAAAAAATATAATATAGAACCACTTATATATAAATTAGCAAACGAAAATGAAAGAAAAATTTTAAAAGAACAGTTTGAAATATCAGATTTTGATATAAATATTATAAAACTTGAAAGAATGTTTATAGATAAAGTTTTTGCAGCAGAGTTTTATTATATTAGAAATATGTATAAAGATACATCAAAACATTTATATGATATTACAATACTAGCACAAACAAAGGAAATCAAAGAATTGTTACAAAATAAAGAAGAGTTAAAACAGTTAATTTCATATAAAAGACAAGAAGAAAGCATTAGAAAAGGTGGAATTGATGCAAATATAAAAATAAAAGATTTTACATATTTGAAACAAGACTTTAATGAGAATTTATTAAAGGAATTTGATAATATGCAAAACAAATATGTATTAAATAACAAATATAAAATAGAAATCAGTGAAGTAAAGAATACTTTAAATGAAATAATAAATAATAAAAATATAGTATAGACGAAATAAAAGAAGGAGTAAAATATGGTTACATTATCAAAAATAATAGAAGGACTAGAAATGGTAGATGATATTGTTGATTGTTATTACAACCCAGAAAAAGATGAAATATTTTTATCAAATATAGGAGAATATGAAGAGTTATCAGAAGATGAAATTGATGAATTATTTGAAAAATCAATAATACTACCTAGTCAATATGAAATAAATGAATATCAAATGATGGAAGATTTTATACACACAATAGAAAATCTAGAAATAAAGAATAATTTACAAAGATTAATACAGGGTAAAGGAGCATTTAGGAGATTTAAAGATTATTGTGCAGAAATGGATATAATTCAAGAATGGTATAAATACAGAGATGAACAATATAAAGAGATAGCAATTTATTGGTGCAAACAAAATGAATTGGAATATAAGTAAATATTAAAATGTGAAACAAAATACTCTAAAATAGAGCAAAATGTTTCACATTTTATTTAATTGAATAGAAAAATAAAAAGCATTTGCAATGATGATAATTGCAGGTGTTTTTTTATTGCTTTAGAGATGTGCAGAACCTCTATAAAAGTTCTTGGCCTAGCAAGCGGATGCTATAAAATATGCTCGTATTAGTGTAAACGGTCTATTTATACAAAATGCGTAAGTGAGAACTTGGAACTATAAACTCACAATAAATAAAGAGTATTGGTGGATACTTGGATGTGGATTTGTAATTGTAAAAGGCTTGGACAAGTATAAGCAAGGATTGCTATAGGTATTACAAAATAATTTTTAATTATTTTGCATACTGAAGCTGTAACAAGTAAAACTTTAACAGCTTCAGCAATCAGCAATTATAGTAGCTTTAGCTACTTACTAGACTGCCTATGAAACTTGGCGAACGACCGACGGTTTCTTATAAATAGAGGCGTAATAATCCTTTTATCAAAATGGGATATATTACGCCTAATCTACAAAGCTCACTCTCTCAAGTTTCTTAATTGTAGAAAAATAATGGTAATTATAGAATGGTAAATCTATTCTATTTTTATATAAAAATTTATTTTAAAGGAGGTTTTCATTATGGATAATGAAAGAAAAAACAAAATTGAATATCACAAGGAAGGAGATTATTATGTACCAAATTTAGTAGTACCAAAGGATGAATATCCAGATTATTGTATAGGAAAATATGGACGATTAAGACTAAATTATTTAAAAGAAAATAAGAAAGCAGAATATACAATAATGCTTATGGAAGGAACTTTAAGAAAACACATTGTAGAAACAGATATGCAAGCAAAAGATAAAGTAGAAAGAATAATAAAACAACTAAAAGAGCAAAGTGGTTTAACAGAAGAAATGAAAAATTCTGATCCATTATATTGGGTTGGAATGATGAATAACTTTAAAAATCAGGCAGAAAAAATTGTTGGAAAGGAGTTGATATATGTTTAAGTAAATACAAATAGTGGAGAAGAAATGTAAAAGTTTCTTCTCCTTTTAAAATAAAAAATAGTTTGAAAGGAGCAAATAAAAATGAGAAATAATGAATTAAAAGTAACAGAAGAATTTAAAAATCTATTCAAAAATGAACTTGTAATTTACAAGAATATTTTAATAAAAGGAAGAAGTAAAATGACTTACTATAATTATATTATAGTAACAAAGAAAGGTATATTTGTTATTAGAAATAAAACAATTTTAGGTCAAATATATGCAAACAAATATGGATAGATGCAAAAGAAGATGAATTATTAAAGAAAAAATCAAAAGAGGCAGGACTAACTGAATCTGAATTTATTAGAAGTACGATTAAAGGTTATAGAATAAAAGCACAACCAACTGAAGAAATAAAATTTTTTCAAAAAGAGATATATGGAATAGCAAATAATATAAATCAGATTGCAAGAATTGCAAATTCAAGATATAGCACATCACATGATGATTATAGTTATATTTCAAAAGAATTGTCAGATTTTATTTTAAGGTTTGAAAAGGAAGTATATTCAAGACAAAAATAAGGAGGTGGCTTATGGCAATTACTAAATATAAAGTTATAAAAAAGAATTTAGAGGCAGCAATAAATTATGTTAAAAACGGAGAAAAAACTGAACACGGAATTTTAATATCTGGATTAAATTGTTTACCAGAAAATGCTTATACTCAAATGATGCTAACAAAGAAAAATTTTCATAAGGAAGGTGGAAGATTAGGTTATCATTTTATACAATCATTTAATGGAAAAGAAGTATCAGCTAGACAATGTAATGATATAGGCATGGAACTTGCTGAAAGTTTATGGGGAGATAAATATCAAGTATTAGTTTGCACACATACTGATAAAGACAATGTTGATAACCATATTATTTTAAATTCGGTTTCATTTGTTGATGGAAGTAAATATCACAATTCAAATGTTGAATTAGCATTAGTTAGAAAAACGAATGATGAATTATGTAGAAAATATAGACTATCAGTAATAGAAACTGATAAGGCGAATAAAGAAAAAGATATAGCAAGAAGTAGAATTAAAAATTATAATCGCAATAGTGGTAAAATGGAACTTATAAAGAATGATATTGACGAAGCAATAAAAGAGGCAAGAAAATATCAGGAATTTGCAGATTTTTTAGCATACAAAGGTTATTATATAAAAAAGTCTGGAGATTCAATTTCTATATCAACTCCATATTATAATAGGAATATAAGGCTAGCAAGAGCTTTTGGAGAGGACTATACTTTTGAAAATATAAAGAATAGAATCTATTACAAAAATTATCAATTCAAAGAAGATAAAGTATATAAAGTTAAAATATATGAAGGTGTAAAAATAGATCCTTTTTTATTGGAACACTCTCATTTTTATAGGTGGTATGTGCATTTTTTATATGTTTTAGGAAAGTTACCACCTAAAATACACTATGTTGAAAGAACACCAGAATATTATAAAGAAATAGATAAATTTAGTAAGCTATGTGATGAACTTAGTTTGATTAGTAGCAAAGATTTGAAATCAATAGAAGATGCTCAAAATTTAAGAACTCAATATTTAGAAGAAGTTTCTCCTTTAAAGGCTCAAAAAGAAATATATATGAAATTATATAATAAAACAGATAACGCAGCAGATAAAACGATTTTGAAGGCAAGAATTAATATCTTAAATGAAGATATTGAAAGAATAAATAAGAAAATACAAACTTGCAGAAGAATAATTAGTAAAGTTGAAAAAGGAGAAAAAGAGGACTGGATAATACAAAAGAGATTTCAAGATAATAAAGAAAGAAGTGAAAAAGAAACTGTTAAAAATAAGAACAAGAATAAAATAAGATAGGGCTACAAATAAGTGGCTCTATCTATATTATTTTTTCTTCTTAATTATTTTTATTAAATCATTATAATCAATATCTAAAATCATGCAAATGGCAATTAGTTCATAATCTTTTAAAATCATATTTTGTCTTTCAATTCTATATAATTCATCTGGATTAATAGGAATATCTATTAAATCTAACTCTCTTGAAACATCTGCTCTAGACATGTTTTTGCCTTTTCTACATTTTTCAATTATTTTACCGTATGCATTACTTTTTCTATCAAATTTTTTCATAATCTACCCTCAATACTATTATTATGTATTGATTTTATAATATTTATTATGTTATCTTTTAGCGGACAGACTGCTAAAAGATATAAAAATATAATTTGGAGGAGTATTATGAAGAAAGATACAGGAATGAGTAGAAAAGTTGATGAATTGGGAAGAATAGTCATTCCAAAGGAAATAAGGGAAAGGTTTGAGATTAAAACTAATGACAGAATGGATATTTATGTTGAAAATGATGTAATAAGTTTAGTAAAGGATAGTCATAAATGTATTTTTTGTTCTAGTACAAAGGATTTAATAGACCACAATAATAAACATGTGTGCAATAAATGTATGCAAAAGCTAGTAAAAAAGTTTATAATAATGTAATCATAAAATAGGCGAGTGAAATTGAAATTCATTCATTTTTGTGATATTATTATAGAGAAATAAAGATGTTAACAATATTGTAATATTGCGAACAAGTCTTGAACAAATAAATGTAATATTTATAAAATGAAGGAATGAATTTATGGAAGATGAAATTTATTTAAAAATAAAATCAAAACTAAAGAGCAAACCCAAACAGCTAACAGATTTGGAAGAGTGGTTATATGTAGTAATTAATACATCTAAATCAATAATTGATAATACAAGCAAAAAAGATTTGGACGAGATTTCAGATTTTATCAATTGTGAAACAACTAGGCAAATTCAATTAAAATTTGATACAATACAAGGAAAATATGGAAAAGAAAATTTTTCGCAAAGATATAGCCAAAAGTATATTTATTTATGTTCATTAGTTGCTAATTTTTCTGATAAAGAGCTTTCAAAAAAAGAAAGTGAATTAATAAAAAAATATAGTATGTGTAACACATATTTGTTATATGATATATAAGATGTAAATAAAAGGAGAAGAAGATGATAAAGCTTTTGAAGTACGGAAATACAAACTGCTATTATGTAGAGGGGAAAAATGGAAGTATATTAGTGGATACAGATTGGGCTGGAACATTACAAGCTTGTTATAAAAAAATAAAAGAATTAGACATAACAAAAATAGATTATCTTTTAATAACTCATTATCATCCTGATCATATGGGAATAGCACAAGAGATAATTGATAATATGAATGCAAAATTATTAGTTATAGATATTCAAAAAGATTATCTTCATTGTTCAGATAAAATATTTGAAAAAGATAAAAAGTCAAAATTTACTCCTATAAATACAGAACCATTGATAATTTCATGTGAGGAAAGCAGAAAATTTTTAAGTGATTTAGGAATAGATGGAGAAATAATATATACTCCAGGACACAGTGATGATAGTATTTCTTTAATATTAGATGATGGTATTGCAATAGTTGGAGACTTATATGATTTAAACTCAGCATCAGCATTTAATGATGATAAAATAAATAATAGTTGGAAAAGTATATTAAGTCATAATATATCAAAGATATGCTATGGTCATCATGAGCAAATGCTTGATAAATAAATATCAAGTTGTTTACAAGATTTTGGTGTTGTTAACAAATTTGTAATATTCCGTACAAGTTGGATAAAGAAAAATAGTAATTGTGCGCCCAGAAAAGGGCAAGTAATCTAGCGGGTGGAAATCCCGTCTGGCTAAGGTTTAACCAACCACCAGTAGCGAGTTTTGTGCTTGTAATAGTAATATTATGAGTAAAGCGTAAACAGCGAGAAAGTAGGGTTAAAAGGCGATTAAGCCCCGAAATGTTACCAATTAAAAGGCAGACGTATTAATTACTGCGGAATGCAATATTTGAGTAATCGTTATGGTGAGAATACTCAAACTTTTACGGGGTCATTAGAACCAATCATGCTTTACATAGTGATTACTTAGTCAACTGGGGAGAGCCTAATGTTTCTTGTAGCAATACAAGTATGATAAACAACAATAAAACGGAGAATATCAAAAGAATATTAGGCAGTCGGATAAGTTCATAGTAGTGAAGAATATAGCAAAAGTTATGTTAGAAATGCAAAAGAAAAAGAAGATAGAGAAGAATATTATAATTTACTTGCACGAATAGATAAAGATGATAAGGTTTTATCAACTAAAACTGAAATATCGGATGTTGATTTCGCAAATTGGAATAGATCTATATATGATTATGCAAATAATTCTAGTAATTTAGTCGTGAAAAAAGATGTTAATGTTACATTTGATGTACCTAAAATTGTGAGAAATGTGGTACAAGCAAGTAGCATAAGAAGTTCAAGAGTGTATTAGATGAATTATTGTATAAAATAGCAAAATGTGGAAAAAATAAAGTAAGGAGGGATTAGATATGGCTGAAGTAAAACAGGATGTTAAAAAGAAAAAATATAAAAAGAAAAATGAATTTAGATTTAACATTATATTTAATAATAATGGAGAAACACTTGAAAGAATAGTTGAAAGAGCATTTGGAAATTATTGCTTAAAAAGTTAATAAAATCCAATTAAAAATTTATAATAAATAGATAGCAATAAATGAGATAATATGATATAATTCTGGTCAGAAGAGTATCAATATTATCTCATTATTTTTAGCAGGAAGGAGGAAAAATGAGCTTTAATATAATGAATAATATTGATTATAAAGTAGGCATATATATAAGACTTTCAAAAGAAGACGAAGAAAAGGAAAAATATTCAGAAAGCGAGAGTATTCAAAACCAAAGAACATTACTTATGCAATATATTAAAGAAAATAAGCTTAATTTTATAGCAGAGTATGTTGATGATGGTGTAAGTGGTACAAGTTTTGATAGACCAGCATTTAATAAAATGATAGAAGACATTGAACAAGGCAAAATAAATATGGTTATTACAAAAGATTTATCAAGACTTGGAAGAAACTATGTGCAATCTGGATATTATACAGAAACTTATTTTCCAGAGCATAATGTAAGATATATTGCTATTTTAGACAATATAGATACAGGACTAGATTCTGCAAACAATGATATTGCACCTTTCAAATCTATATTAAATGAAATGTATGCAAAAGACACATCTAAAAAGATAAATAGTGTATTACAATCAAAAAGAAAGCAGGGAGAATATTTAGGAACTGCACCTTATGGATACAAGAAAGATCCAGAGAATAAATATCATTTAATAAAAGATGAAGAAGCAGCAGAAGTTGTTAAAACTATTTTTAGAATGTTTCTTGTAGGATATGGAACAATGCAAATAGCAGATTATTTGTCAGAACAAAAAATACCAATTCCATCAGATTACAATAAAAGAAATAGAGGAACAAAATCAATAACTTATGGCTTATGGGCTCAATCTACAGTTAGATTTATTCTTTCAAATGAGGTATATACTGGAACAGTTATACAAGGTAAACGAAAAAAGATTAGCTTTAAATCTAATAAATTTGTAGATGTTCCAGAAGAAGATTGGATAAGAGTTCCTAACATGCACGAAGCAATAGTATCACAAGAGGATTATCAAAGAGCAAGAAAAATAATTGAAGCTACAAAAGGCTCAAGGAATGATGTAAACGATTATTTATTTAAAGGACTATTAAAATGCTATGATTGTAAAGGATATATAGGAATAAGAAGTCCCGATAAAAATGGTAATATATATGGCAGATGTCAAAGATATGGAAGATATGGAAAATTTGATGTATGTTCTCCACATAACTTTAATTATCAAGTTTTTGAAGAAAGTATGATAGGAGTTTTAAGAGAAATTTGCAAAGAGTATTCAAATAAGAAAAAACTTGAAGAAATTGCAAAAAAGTCTAAATCAAAGGAAGATAAGAAATTGGATTTAGAAAATAAAATTGAGAATTATAAAACTCAAATAAAAAAAGAAACAAGAAAATTAGAACTATTATATGAAGATAGACTTGCAGAAATCATTACAGTCGAAAACTATATTGAAAATGCGAAAAAAATTAAGAATGATATTGAAGACTATCAAAAAAGAATTAAAGAACTTGAAAAAGAGCTTAATGGAGAAGATAAGCAAATAGATAAAGATGAAAAGTTAAATAGTTTGGTTGATGAGTTTTTGAATATGGAAAAACCAAATAAAGAAATAATTAGAGAATTTATAGAAAGAATTGAAATTCATAGTGATAAACAAGTTGACATTTATTTCAACTTTAAACCACTACAAGAATTAAATGATAATTTAGAAAAATTTATATGTGCTAAAAAAGAATATGAGAGAAAGGCTGTATAGCAAGAATTTGTGACTAAAAGAGAGAATATAAAAAATGGCACTAACTGCAATACACACATGCTGCCATCTGGGTAATAATTGCAGAAGCAATGCTTGGCTTTGGAAATAAAGCAGTTGAATTTTTCAAAATGATAAATCCAATAGAACATTCAAGAACCAAAGCTTCATCAATGAAATATAAAGTAGAACCTTATATAATTCCAGCAGATGTATATGGTGTACGGTAACCTAGCAGGAAGAGGAGGATGGACTTGGTATACAGGCTCAAGTAGTTGGATGTATATTGCAGGAATTAAATATATTTTAGGATTAAATATTGAAAATGGTTATATTAGTTTTAATCCATCAATTTCAAATGAATGGAAAGAATATAGTATTAAATATAAGTTTGAAAACAGTATTTATAATATAAAAATAAATAATGCAAATGGAAAATCAAGTGGCATAAATAAGATTATATTGAATGGAAATGAACTAAAAGATAAAAAAGTTAGGTTAGAAGGTAATAGTGGTGTTAATGAAATTGAAATTATAATGTAAATAAAAAATAATAAAAGACTGGAATTCCAGTCTTTTATTATTTTTTAATCTTCTGGTAATTTCGGAAAATCTGCACAATCCGAATCAAATGGGAATACAGTGCATATTTTTGATGTGTAATCCCAGGGACGAAGATAAATTAGTAAAGCTCTAAATAATGAGCTTATGTGCCGAGCTACTTCAGTAGCCTGAGAAAAAGTTTCTTTATGATTGTTTTTTCTAAAAACTATGTCTAGTATAGTTTGTCTAGGGTGATGAATATCACATAGCACAATTAAGCTGGGAATGTTAGAGTCATCATAGTAAATATCTAGTTGAAAAAATTCAGGGTTTTGCTGAACTCTTGTAACTTGAACTTGCAAATAATCCAAATTTGAATCGTATAATCTAAATGCAGACATTCCTGGATTTAAAAAATCAAGTTTTGAATTGCAAAATGTGCAGGTGTTATCTGAAGAAGATAATACTTCGTCTACAAATTTGGATAACCAAATATTATATTTTTGAAGTACTTCTACAAATGGTTTACAACCTTGACTAGATATTATTTGCGATTTGGTATAAAAATGAGGCTTTTGTATAGGAATTTGAATGCATTCAGTAGTATTAACAATATTTAAAAATTTAGGAATCTCATACCCACCATTTAAAAACCAGACTGGAACATTTTGATTGCCTAATAATGCTGTTGAAATAGCTTTTAACCGCCTTTTCATAAAAAATCCTCCTTATTTAATGCACATATAATCTTGCGTAATGCAATATTGATATTATAATATATTTTGCTAATTATGTCAAATTATTTACTGGATTTTACAGTTTTAGTATTGTTTTTTATATAATACTTTTATATAATAAACAAAAAATATTATAGGATATGGTAATTATGAAAGAACAAGAATTAAAACTGGATAGTATAAATTCATTTGATTTAAAAAATATATTTGAATGTGGTCAATGTTTTAGATGGAATGAAAATGAAGATGGTAGTTATATTGGAATAGTAAAAAATAATATTATAAAAATAACACAAACCAACAACAATATAATTGTGAAAAGCTATGGAAAAGACGATATTGCAGAATTATTTAATTTTTATTTTGATATGAATACTGACTATGAAAAAATAAAAATTAAATTAAGCCAAATAGATAGTTATATGTTAGAAAGTATAAAATATGGAGAAGGAATTAGAATTTTAAATCAAGATTTATGGGAAACAATAATGTCTTTTATAATTTCAGCAAATAATAATATTCCAAGAATAAAGGGAATTATTGAAAAATTGAGTAGAACATATGGAAATGAAATAATATGGAATAATGAAAAATATTATTCTTTTCCAACAGTTAATCAATTAAGCAAAGCAACAGTTGAAGATTTTCGAAAATTAGGATTAGGATTTAGAAACATAAGAATGTATGAAACTACAAAAATGATTTTAGAAAAGCAAATAGATTTAGAAAAATTACATCAAGAAAAAGATACTAATATAGTAAGAGAGGAGTTACTTAAATTATCAGGAGTAGGACCTAAAGTTGCGGATTGTATTTTATTATTTTCTACATTAAAAAGGTTTGATGTTTTCCCAATAGATGTATGGGTTAGAAGAGTTATGAATGAGTTATATATTAAAAATACAGATGAAACTAAAGTAAGTAAAAAACAAATTTTAGAAATAGCACAAGAAAAATTTGGAAATTTAAGTGGTATTGCTCAGCAATATTTATTTTATTGGAGGAAAAATATATGAGTTTTAGATTAATATATGGAAAATCAGGTGTTGGAAAAAGTACATATATGTATAATGAAATAAAGAAAAAAATAAATTGTGAAAATAAAATTTATATAATTACACCAGAACAGTTTTCATTTACAGCAGAAAAAAAATTATTAGAAACATTAGGAAATAGGTCTATTATAAATGCAGAAGTTTTAACTTTCAACAGAATGGCATATAGAGTTGCATCAGAAGTTGGAGGAACAGCAAAGGTTGAATTATCAAGCTCAGGTAAAGCTATGCTTATTTATAATATATTGGCAACTAAAAAAAGTAAGTTAAAATTTTTAGGAAAGTCAGAAGAAAATATTGATTTAATAATAGAACAAATTACAGAGTTTAAAAAACATGGAGTTTCAGTTGATGATTTAAACAAAATAAAGGAAGAAACAGATGATGATTATTTAAAACTAAAATTGCAAGACATGTTGCAAGTGTATACTGATTTTGAAAAGGTTATAGAAAATAAATATATAGATGAAAATGATAATTTAACACGTTTAGCAAATCAGCTTAATGAGGTTTCAATTTTTGATAATACATTAATTTATATAGATGAGTTTGTTGGTTTTACAAAACAAGAATATGAAATAATTAAACAATTATCATATAAAGCACAAGATGTTACTGTTGCAATATGCTCAGACTCTATTGAAGAAGCAATAGCTCCTGAAAATGATATATTTTATTCAAATAAATTAACAATTTCTCGTTTATTAGATTTAATGAAAGAAGCAAAAATAACCATAGATGAACCTATTTTTCTAAAAGAACCTTATAGATTTAAAAATGATGAATTGAAACATTTAGAAAAAAATTTATATAGTGTTCCATATAAAAGATATGAAAATACACCAGAAAACATAGAATTATTTTTAGCCAATAATCAGTATTCAGAAATAGAAAATATTGCTAAAAATATAGTGAAATTAGTGCAAAAAAAGGGTTATAGATATAAAGATATTTCAGTTATTACTAAGAATTTAGATATATATTCAAATTTGGTAAAAGTAATATTTAACAAATATCAAATACCAGTATTTATAGATGAAAAAAATGATTTAAATCAAAATATTATTGTAAAATATTTATTGTCAATTTTAGAAATTTTTGCGAGAAATTGGTCTTATGAATCAGTTTTTAATTATGTAAAAACAGGTTTTCTAGATATTTCAAAACAAGAAATTTTTGCATTAGAGAATTACTGTCAAAAATTGGGAATAAAAAATAGTAAATGGTATAAACAAGAATGGAATTTTAAAGATGAGGATGATGAGAATAAGGCAAAAATACAAAGGTTTAGAGAGTTAAGAAAAATAATAGTAAATCCATTGCTAGAATTTAAAGAAGATTTAAAAGGTACAAATGAAGTAAAACTTATTACAACAAAATTATATAATTTTTTAATAAAAAATGAAATAGACAAAAAATTTGAGGAGAAGATAGAAGAATTAAAACAATTAGGACAAACTGAATTTGCAACACAATATGAAACTAGTTGGAAAATTATAATGGGAGTATTAGATGAAATTGTTTTAGTTTTTGGAAATGAAAAAGTAAGTTTTGATAAATATATGCAAATTTTAAAAACAGGGCTTGCAAGTAGTGATTTAGGAAAGATTCCTGGAACACAAGATCAAGTTATAATAGGTGATGTTGATAGGTCTAGAAGTCATAAAGTTAAAGCAATATTTATTATAGGATTAAATGATGGAATGTTTCCAACAGTTCATAAAAATGAAGGTTTTTTCAATGATAATGATAGACAATATTTAAAAGAAAATGGAGTAGAACTTGCAAGAAATACGGTTGAAAGTTTATATGAGGATAATTTTAATATTTACAAAGCATTTACAACAGCAGAAGAAAAATTGTTTTTATCTTATTCATCATCGGATTCAGAAGGAAAAACTTTAAGAGGGTCTATATTGGTATCAAAAATTAAAAAGATATTTCCAATGCTAGAGGAACATAGTGATATTATTGAAAAAATATCTGAAATATTAATTGAAAATACTACATTTGATGAGTTATTAAATAAGTTGGGTGAATATCGTGATACAGGTGAAATAGAAGATGAATGGGTTGAAGTATATAATTATTATAAAAATAATCCTATGTGGAAATATAAATTAGAAAAGGCAATGGAAGCTTTAAGTTATACAAACAAACCAGATAAAATTAATGAAAAAAATATTCAAAAGATGTATGGAGATACACTTCATACAAGTGTATCAAGGCTTGAACAATATCAAGCATGTCATTTTGCGTATTATTTAAAGTATGGATTACAATTATCGGAAAAAGACAATTTTAAAATAAATCCAATAGATACAGGAACATTTATGCATGATGTTATTGATGACTTTTTTAATAAGATTAGGGAAAAATCATTTAATATTAAGGAATTGTCTGAAGAAGAGATTAATGAAATTGTTGAAGAGATTATTGATGAAAAACTAAATCTTAATAAAAACTTTATTTTTTCAAGTTCACCTAAATATAAATCACTTAGTACAAGGTTAAAAAGAGTTGTTTTAAAATCAATGAAATATATAGTAGAAAGCTTAAAATATAGTAAATTTGAAGTGCTTGGGAATGAAGTGGAATTTAAAGAAGGTAAAGAATATAGCCCAATAACAATTGAACTAGAAAGTGGGCAAAAGGTTGAAATAACAGGAAAGATAGATAGAATTGATATTGCTAAATTAGATAATGATAAATATGTTAGAATAATTGATTATAAATCATCAGCCAAAAATATTGATTTGAATCAAGTTTATGCTGGTCTGCAGTTACAGTTAATTACATATTTAGATGCTGTATGCCAAGAGGAAGATTTAATGCCTGCAGGGGTGTTGTACTTTAATTTGATAGATCCTACTATAAAGTCTAAGAAAAGTTTGACTGATGAGGAGATAGAGGATAAAATTAGGAAAAAATTTAAAATGCAGGGATTAATTTTGGCAGATGTGGATATAGTAAAAATGATGGATACGAAGCTGGAAACTGGTTCTTCTGATGTGATTCCGGCATATATTGGGAAAGAGGGCACTTTGAGTAATAATCGTTCTAGTGTGGTTAATAGGAAACAGTTTGAATATTTGCAAAAATATACTAATAGGTTGATTAGGCAGATATCTGAGGAGATATTGAGTGGAAATATTGATATAAGGCCTTATTATAATGTTAAGAATAAGAAGACTCCTTGTGAATATTGTGGGTTTAAGTCGATTTGCAATTTTAGTGGAGGAGATTGTAGGAATGGGTATAATTATATTAATAATTTGGAGAAAGAGGTAGTGTTGGAGATGATGAGGTGATTTTCTTTTTTGATATGTGGTTTGTGATTTGAAAGTGTTTCTTTTTTTGGGGAGCACTGAGAGAAAAAATTTGTTGCTTTTTTTGGAGGGAGCACCGAGAGAAAAAATTTGTTACTTTTGAAAAAATAAACCTCCTTCAAACGCGGTGGGGGTTGTGCTGTGTTTGAGGGAGTTGTTACGATAATGACGGGGGGTTGATGTTTTGGGGCTCAGGTCGGAGGTTTATTTTTTCAAAAGTAACAAATTTCTTTCTCCGAGGGTGGTTGGTGATTTGATTTTTTTGGTGTGTTTTTGATTTTTGGTGGAGGGAGAATGTTATGGAAAATTTGGGTAATGATGTGGTGATTCATGTTAAGAAGGGAATTTGTGAGTATTTGCAGTTTAGAAAGTTGTTGGAGCTTGGGGTGAATAATGCTTATGGATTGATTCCAGGAAATTATAGAACAAGTGGATATGGTGTTGGTAAAAATGAAGTTGATGAGGCTGTAAATTGTTATAGGTTGTTGTGTGATTGTTTGGAAGTTGATTATAGAAATGTTGTTAAACCTGTGCAGAAACATAGTGGAAATGTTAGGTGCGTGGGAGTTGATGTTGAGGTTGGTTGCACAGAAAAATTTGTGATAAATGATAAGGCTTTGGATAATGTTGATGGGTTGGTGACTGATAAGAAAGGTATGATTTTGGCAACTACAAATGCTGATTGTATTTTGTTGCTTTTTTATGATCCTGTAAAAAGGGTTATTGCTAATGTTCATTCTGGATGGAGAGGTACTTTTCAGAAGATTGCTGTTAATGCTGTGAATAAGATGAGGGTAGAGTATGGTTGTAATCCACAGGATATTATTTGTTGTATATGTCCGAGTATTAGAAAGTGTCATTTTGAGGTTGAAGATGATGTTAAGGATATGTGTGTAGAAAATTTTGGATATACAGGTAGGCTGGATGAGATTATTGAGAATGTAGGTGTTAAGGATGGAAAAAATAAATGGAAAATTGATACTGTGCTTATAAATAGAATAATATTGGGTGATGTTGGGTTAAAACAGGAAAATATTTTTGATTGTGGGATATGTAGTGTTTGCAATAGTGATAAGGTTCATTCATATCGTGTTGAAAAGAGTGAGTATGGTTTATGTACAGCTGTAATTATGCTGTAGGTATAGTTGGAATCATGTTATAGGTATAGGTGCAATTATGTTATAGGTTGATTGACATATAGTGAATTCAAGTGTTATTATAAAATTATGATAATGCTTTTTTTTTATATTATAGAAAAGTTTTATTTATATGTAAGAGTTTGCTAAATAGTAGATGAAAAGCGTGGAATAGGCACTTTGTTCTTAAGAAAATTATTTTGTGTGATTGGAGAAATTTAAATGGAGAATATAAATGAATTATCAGAATATTGCTTGAATTGCAAAACTAAACCTTGTCAGAAAGCTTGCCCTTTGGGAAATGATATACCAGAGTTTATTAAAAATATTAAAAACGAAAATTATGAGGAGGCATATAAAGTATTAAGTAAAACTACTGTGTTAGAGTCAGTTTGTGGAAGGGTTTGCCCTCATATGAGTCAATGTATGGGAAGTTGTGTTAGAGGTATTAAGTCACATCCAGTAAATATAGGAGAGTTAGAGGCTTTTATTGGTGATATGGCTATACAGAATGGTTATAATATGGATGATATGGTTGTGCAAAATGGATATAATATAAATGATGTGGTTGTGCAAAATGGTTGTAATATAAATGATATTAAATGTAAAAAAAATGGTAAAAGTGTAGCTGTAGTGGGAAGTGGACCTGCAGGGTTGACTTGTGCTGCTTTTTTAGCAAGAAATGGATTTGAAGTTACTATATATGAAAAGTATGATAAATTGGGTGGTATTTTAAGGCATGGAATACCAGAGTTTAGATTAGATAAAAAGATTTTGGATAATGTTATTAATAAAATTTTAAGCTTGGGAATAAATGTAGAATATAATAAAAAGCTTGGTGTAAATGTGTTGTTAAAGGAATTATCAGATAATTATGATTATGTTTTTATTGCAATAGGTGCTAATATTCCTTGGAAAATGGGAATAGATGGGGAAAAGCTAAATGGAGTGTTTGGAGGAAATTCTTTGTTAGAGAATAATTGTCATCCAGATTATAAAGAAAAAAATGTTGCAATAATTGGTGGTGGAAATGTTGCAATGGATTGTGCAAGAACTATAAATAAAATGGGTGCTAAAAAGGTTACAGTTATTTATAGAAGGGCAGAAGAACAAATGCCTGCGGAGAGAAAAGAAATTGAGGATGCCAAAAACGAAGGAGTAAATTTTTTATTTCAAACTAATATAATTGGAATATTTGGAAAAGATAAAGTAGAAGAAATAGAATGCGTGAAAACTGAGTTAATGCAAAAGGAGGGAGAAACTAGATTATCACCAATTGATATTGTTGGAAGTAATTTTAATTTGAAAATGGATTATGTTGTTATGGCAATAGGTTCAACTGTTGAGGAAAATGTAATTAATAATTTAGGTTTAGAATGTAATAATAAATCATATATTAAAGTTGATGAAAATTGTGAAACTTCAATGAAAAATGTATTTGCTGGTGGAGATGTTATAGGGGGAAAAGCAACAGTTGCTTGGGCTGCAAGGAGTGGAAGAGATGTTGCAAAATATATAATAGATAAGTGTATAGAGGAATAAAAACAATATAGTGAAAAGGAGTTGTCTACAATGGAAGGTATTTTAAAAAACATAAAAAAATTTTTACAGAATTTAAATAATCACCATATTAGTGAATATACAGCTCAATGTGCATATTATACGATTTTGTCTTTTATACCATGTTTAATATTAATAGTAACTTTAATACAATATACTGGAATATCAAAGGATTCTTTGATTTCGATAATTCAAAATATTGTTCCAGCAAGCATGAATGATGCAACTATAGGTATTGTCCAAGAAGTATATTCAAAATCAATAGGTACAATTTCTATATCTGCAATATTTTTGTTATGGTCTGCTGAAAAGGGATTTTTTGCATTGTGTAAAGGATTACACAATATTTATGAAACAGAAAGAAAATATAATTATTTTTATATGCAATTAAAATCATTAATATGTACAGTGATTTTTATAATATTAATAATATTAGTACTTACAATTTCAGTATTTGGTGGGACTATATTAGAATTTGTGCAGTGGAAATTTAATATTTCGTCACAAATAATTGGCGTTATTAATATGTCAAAAACAGTTATATATATTGTGTTATTTCTGGCATTATTATTAATGTATAGGTTTATACCAGGTCATAAGAAAGGTCTAAAAAAACAAATTCCGGGTGCTATTGTAGCAACTTTAGGATGGTTTGTAATTTCTTTTTTCTTTTCAATATATATAGATATGTTTAAAGGCTTTTCAGTTATGTATGGAAGTTTAACAACAATAACTTTGGCTATGATGTGGGTATATTTTTGTATGTATATTATTTTGATTGGGGCTGAAATTAACAACTTTGTTATATATAGAAATAAAAAATAGATAAAAAATAAAAACTGATTATTTTCAAAATTACTAAAAAATAATCAGTTTTTTTATTTCTTTTCTAATTTACAACTATATTATAAATTTTATTTTTTACATAAATTTCCTTAATAATATTTTTTCTATCCAAGTTAGCGATAACATTTTCATTAGAATGAACAATAGATTTTACTATTTCTTGATCAGAATTTAGTGGAACCAAAATTGTTGCTTTTAACTTTCCGTTAATTTGAACTGGAATTTCAATTTCATTATCTATTGTTTTAAATTCATTATATTCAGGCCATTTTTCATATGTTATTGTATTATTGTGCCCTAAAACGGTTGCCCACAATTCTTCTGTAATATGTGGAGCAATTGGGTTTAGTAATTTGACAAAACCTTCTGCATACTGTTTAGGAAATACATTTGTTTTATAAACTGCATTAACAAAAATCATTAATTGACTAATTGCAGTGTTAAAATTCATAGTTTCGTAATCATTTGTAACTTTTTTTACTGTAACATTATAAACTTTTTCTAATTCTAAATTTTCTTCATTTTTAATTTTATCAGTTTCTACATACAATCTCCAAACTCTGTCTAAGAATTTTTTAGAACCATCTATACCTTTTGGATCCCAAGGTTTAGATGCCTCAATTGGTCCCATAAACATTTCGTAAAGACGTAAGCTATCAGCACCATATTTATTAACTATATCATCTGGATTGACTACATTTCCCTTTGATTTACTCATTTTTTCACCATTTGAACCTAAAATCATGCCTTGATGACGTAATTTAGCAAATGGTTCTTTTACAGGTACGAATCCTTTGTTATACAAGAAATTGGTCCAAAATCTAGAATATAGTAAGTGCCCAACAGCATGTTCTGGTCCACCCATATATAAATCAACAGGTAACCAATATTCTAATAATTTTTTGTCAGCAAATTCTTTATCATTTCTAGGATCAAGATATCTCATAAAATACCAACTAGAAGCTGCAGCACCAGGCATTGTACTTGTTTCTCTCTTCCCAATACGACCATTTTTTTCAACTTTTAGCCAGTCAGTTGCTTTTTCCAAAGGAGAAGCACCAGATTTTGAAGGAGCATAATCTTCAAGCTCGGGAAGAACTAAAGGTAATTCACTATCATCTAATACTTCCATTTTGTCATCAAAGTGAACAATTGGAATAGGTTCTCCCCAATAACGTTGACGAGCAAAAATCCATTCACGCAATTTATAATTAACCTTTTTAGAACCGATTTTGTTTTCTTCAAGCCATTGCAACATTTTATTTATTGCATCTTCTTTATTTAAACCGTTTAAAAATTTAGAGTTAATGTGTGCTCCGTCTTCAGTATATGCAGATTCTTGCAAATTTCCACCTTCAATAACGGGAATTATGTCTAAGTTAAATTTTTTTGCAAATTCATAATCTCTATCGTCATGTGCAGGAACAGCCATTATTGCTCCTGTTCCATAAGAAGCTAGAACATAATCTGCTATCCAAATAGGAATTAATTTATTATTAACCGGATTTATAGCATATGCACCAGTAAATACTCCGGATTTTTCTTTGTTAAGATCTGTTCTTTCCAAATCAGATTTTGAACTACATTTTTTTATATATTCTTCAACAAGAGGTAATTGTTCAGGTGTAGTAATTTGTTTTACTAATTCGTGTTCAGGTGCTAAAACACAATAAGTTGCTCCGAATAAAGTATCACATCTTGTGGTGAATACAGTAAAAATCAAATCGTGATTTGAAACTTTAAAATTGACATGTGCACCAATTGATTTACCAATCCAATTTCTCTGGATTTCTTTAGTAGAGACAGGCCAATCTAATTCATCTAGGTTTTGTAATAAAACATCTGCAAATTTTGGAATATCTAATACCCATTGTTTCATGTTTTTTCTAATAACAGGGAATCCACCACGCTCACTTTTTCCATCAATGATTTCATCATTAGCTAAAACAGTACCTAATTCTTCACACCAGTTTACAGGCATATCAACATATTTAGCTAATCCATCATTATATAATTGTTTAAAAATCCATTGAGTCCATTTATAATAGCTAGGTTCGCATGTGGAAATCTCCTTATCCCAATCAAAAGATAATCCTAGCATTTTTAGTTGCTTTTTAAATGTTTGAATATTTTCTTTTGTAAAATTTGCAGGATGATTTCCTGTTTTAATTGCATATTGTTCAGCAGGTAATCCAAAAGAATCCCATCCCATTGGATGTAAAACATTATAACCTTGCATTCTTTTCATTCTTGATAAGATATCTGTAGCTGTATATCCTTCAGGATGTCCTACATGTAGACCTTGACCAGATGGATATGGAAACATATCCAAAGCGTAAAATTTTGGTTTAGAAAAATCCCATACATCAGTTTTAAATGTCTCGTTTTCATCCCAATATTGTTGCCATTTTTTTTCTATTTCTTTAAAATTATATTCCATTATACTACCAAATCCTTTCTGTGGTAAGATATTTGTTTTACATTATACTATAAAATTTTTAAAAAATAAAGGATTTTGGAAAAAAATGATAATGAAGTGTTAAATAGTAAATTAAAAATTTTAAACTGTAATAAACAGTTATCAACGCAAAAAATGTAAAAAAATGTATATGGAAATTTGTTGACAAAAGAAATCAATGCTATATAATATAACTATTATAAGCAAAGGAGGAATTTTATATGGCAAACGAGATTACAGAGGAGGAAAACCAAAGAATAAAACAAATGATAAATGATCTAGTAGAAAAAGCAAAAAAAGCATCTGAAGAATATTTAAAACTAGATCAGGAACAAATAAATAGTATTATAAAGTGTATGGCAATGGCTGGTTTGGAAAAACACATGGAACTTGCCAAAATGGCTGTAGAAGAAACTGGTCGTGGAATATATGAAGATAAGATAACAAAGAATATGTTTGCAACAGAATATATTTATCATAGTATAAAATATGATAAAACAGTAGGAATAATAGATGAAAATGAAGAAGAGGGGTATGTAAATATAGCAGAACCTGTTGGAATAATTGCTGGTGTTACACCAGTTACAAATCCAACATCCACAACAATGTTTAAATCTATTATAGCTGCAAAAACTAGAAATGTAATTATTTTTGGATTTCACCCATCTGCACAAAAATGTAGTGTAGAGGCAGCAAAAACAGTAAGAGATGCTGCAATTAAAGCAGGTGCACCAGAAAATTGTATTTTATGGATTGAAGAACCTTCAATTACAGCAACAAATTTTTTAATGAATCATCCAGATGTTAACTTAATATTAGCAACAGGTGGTACAGGAATGGTAAAAGCAGCATATTCATGTGGAAAACCAGCTTTAGGTGTAGGACCAGGAAATGTTCCATGTTATATAGATAAAACAGCAAAATTAAAAACATCTGTTAATGATTTAGTACTTTCAAAATCTTTTGATAATGGAATGATTTGTGCATCTGAACAATCTGTTATAGTTGATAGAGAAATTAAAGATGAATTTGAAAAATTAATGAAAGAAGCGGGATGCTATTTCTTAAATGCAGAACAAACTAATCAATTAAAATGTAGTATGTTTATTGAAGAAAAGGGTTGTGCTTTAAATGCTGATATAGTAGGAAAAAGTCCATATAATATTGCAAAAATGGCAGGATTTGAAGTGCCAAAAGATACAAAAGTATTAGTATTGCAAGAAAATGGTGTTGGTGTAGAATATCCATTTTCAAAAGAAAAATTAAGCCCTGTTCTTGCATATTATGTTGTAGATAATAGTGATGAAGGAATTAGTTTAGCTGAAAAATTAATAGAATTTGGAGGACTTGGACATTCTGCAGTTATTCATTCAGAAGACAACGAAACAATTTTGAAATTTTCAGAAACAATAAAAGCTGGAAGAATAATTGTAAATTCTCCATCAACACATGGAGCAATAGGTGATATTTATAACACAAATATGCCTTCACTTACATTAGGATGTGGAACATTTGGTGGAAATTCAACAACAGCTAATGTATCAAGTGTTAATTTAATAAATGTAAAAAGAGTTGCAAAAAGGAGGGTTAATATGCAATGGTTTAAAGTTCCAGATAAAATTTATTTTGAAGCAGGTTCAATAGCATATCTAGAAAAAATGCCTGAAATTACAAGAGCGTTTATAGTAACAGATCCTTCAATGGTAAAATTAGGATATGTTGACAAAATATTATATCATTTAAGAAAAAGAGCTGATTATGTTCATTCAGAAATATTCTCAGATGTAGAATCAGACCCATCTTTTGATACAATAAAAAAAGGTGTAGCAATGATGAATGAATTTAAACCTGATGTTATTATAGCAATAGGTGGAGGAAGTCCAATTGATGCTGCTAAAGGAATGTGGCTATTTTACGAACATCCAGATGCAGATGTTGAAGGTTTAAAACTTAAATTTATGGATATACGTAAACGTACTTATAAATTCCCTAAATTAGGTGAAAAAGCTAAAATGGTTGCAATACCTACAACTTCAGGAACTGGTTCAGAAGTAACTTCATTTGCAGTTATAACAGACAAAAATATAAATAAAAAATATCCATTAGCAGATTATGAGTTAACTCCAGATGTAGCAATTGTAGACCCAGATTTAGTAATGAGTTTGCCAAAATCAATTACTGCTGATACAGGAATGGATGTTTTAACACATGCAATAGAAGCATATGTTTCTAATATGGCTTCAGATTATACTGACGGTTTAGCTGAAAAAGCAGCAGAATTAGTCTTTAAGAATTTAAGAGAAGCATATAACAATGGAACAAACAAAACTGCAAGAGAAAAAATGCATAATGCAAGTACAATTGCTGGTATGGCATTTACTAATGCATTTTTAGGAATTAACCATTCAATAGCACATAAATTAGGTGCAGAATTCCATTTACCACATGGTAGAATTAATGCAATTTTATTACCATATGTTATAAAATATAATGCAGAAAAACCAACTAAATTTGTATCATTCCCTAAATATGAATATTTTATAGCAGACCAAAAATATGCAGATATTTCAAGAAAAATGGGATTCCCAGCATATACAAATGAAGAGGGAGTTAATTCTTTAATTGAAGAAATAAAAAAATTAAATTCAGATTTAGGTATACCACATTCATTAAAAGATGCTGGTGTAGATGAACAAGAATTCTTAAGTAAAGTAGATATGTTAGCAGATAGAGCTTTTGAAGATCAATGTACTAATGCTAATCCTCGTTTACCACTAGTAACAGAATTAAAACAAATTATGTTAGATGCTTATTATGGAAAATAATTTAATATAAAAAACAGGAGATAAATTCTCCTGCTTTTTATACTGATTATTAATCTAAAAACTTCGACTCTGAGATAAACTTGGATAAATCTGCAAAACCAGAAGGATGTTCATTATATTTACTTTTTAAGCAATCACTTAATTTTAAGTGCAATTTACATACTTCTGAAATGTAGTTCTTTCCTCTAAAAATGTAGTTCGAAGTCTTAGAAAGTAAAGAACAGATTTCTCTTTGGGGAGTTTCTTCTGTAATATTAGAGGCTTCTAAAAATAAAGCTTTAATAATAGAATACTGCTCTTCACGAACCCGATTTTGCTCTTCATCAGTTTTGACTTCATTCTTATTAGACAAAGTGTCTTTCATAAGAAATTCCTCCTTAAGTAAAATATAACCATACAATAAGTATATGCATGAAAAATAAAAAAATGAATAAATTTTAAAAAAGTTAATATATCTATTGACTTTTTTGCATATAATATGTAAAATATACATATTATGTATATAATATTGCATTGAAAATGAAAAACAACTAAAAGTTACTAAAAGAGATTAAAGGTGTTACGCTGAAAGCCTTTATTAGAAGAACATAGCTTGTGAAACACATTGGAGCAATAAAATATAAAAAAAGAGGAAAAATTTATTTTTTCAAGCCGGGTGGCACCGCGGAAGTTTATTTCGTCCCTGCATTTATTAAGTGAGATTAATAAGTGTAGTGGACGTTTTTTGATTTTAGAAAGGAAGAAGAAAAATGAATGAATACAGAACACATAACTGTAATGAAATCAGTTTAGAAGATGTTGGGAAACAAGTAAAAATTAGTGGATTTGTGCAAACAATTAGAGATTTAGGTGGATTAGTATTTCTAGATATTAGAGATATGTATGGAATAACACAAGTTGTTACTTCAAGTAGTGAATCTGAAGATGTTGATTTTGCATCACATATTCCTATTGAATCAACTGTATGTGTAGAAGGTGTTGTACGTAAAAGAGACCCTGAAACATGTAATCCAAATATTAAAACAGGTGAAGTTGAAATTGTAATTAGCAAAATTGAAATATTAGGAAAAAGAACTAAAAATTTACCTTTTGAAGTAAATGTTCTACAAGATGTTAGAGAAGACTTACGTCTTCAATATAGATTTTTAGATTTAAGAAGTGATAAATTAAAGAATAATTTAATATTAAGAGCACAAGTATTGCAATTTTTAAGAAGCCAAATGATTGAAAAAGGTTTCTTAGAAGTTCAAACACCAATACTTACAAGTTCATCACCAGAAGGTGCAAGAGATTATTTAGTTCCAAGTAGAGTTCATCCAGGAAAATTTTATGCTCTTCCACAAGCACCACAACAATTTAAACAATTGTTAATGGTTTCAGGAATAGATAAATACTTCCAAATAGCTCCATGTTTCAGAGATGAAGATGCAAGAGCTGATAGAACTCCAGGTGAATTTTATCAATTAGATATGGAAATGTCTTTTAGTACACAAGAAGATGTTTTTAATGTAATGGAAGATGTAATTTATAAAACTTTTTCTAAATTTTCAAACAAAACAATAGCAGAATATCCATTCCCAAGAATTCCATATAGAGAATCAATGCTTAAATATGGTTGTGATAAACCAGACTTAAGAAACCCTCTAATAATTATTGATGTAACAGAATTTTTCCAAAGATGTACATTTAAACCTTTCCATGGAAGAACTGTTCGTGCAATAAAAATAAAAGGACATCAATCAAAAGGATTCCATGAGAAAATGTTAGCTTTTGCACAAAGCATTGGTATGGGGGGATTAGGATATTTAGAGGTTCAAGAAGATTTGAGTTACAAAGGACCAATAGATAAATTTATTCCAGATGATATGAAACAAGAATTACAAGAAATGGCAGAACTTGAAATAAATGATACTATATTCTTTATTGCAGATAATGAAACTAATGCAAATAATTATGCTTGCCAAATAAGAAATGAACTTGGAAAAAGATTAGATTTAATAGATAATAATGTATTTAAATTTTGCTGGATAGTAGATTTCCCAATGTATGAATTAGATGATGAAAGAAAATTAGCATTTAGTCATAATCCGTTTTCGATGCCACAAGGTGGTTTAGAAGCTTTAAATTCTGATAATCCATTAGATATATTAGCATATCAATATGATATTGTTTGTAATGGATATGAAATGGCTTCAGGTGCTGTTAGAAATCATAACCCAGAAATAATGGTAAAAGCATTCGAACTTGCTGGATATGGTGAAGAAACTATTAAAGAAAAATTCTCTGCATTATATAATGCATTCCAATATGGTGCCCCACCACATGCTGGTATTGCACCTGGTATTGATAGAATTATGATGCTTTTAACAGATTCAGAAGTTATTCGTGATGTTATAGCATTTCCTATGAATAGTAAAGCACAAGACTTATTAATGGGAGCCCCAGGAAATGTTACAAGAAGTCAATTGGAAGATGTTCATATAAAAATTGATGTTAGAGATTAATAATAAAAGTGACAGAAAATCAATTGATTTTCTGTCACTTTTATTATAACCTCTCATAAAGCGTCATAAAGCGAAATTATAGAATTGTTTTTTTCTAAAATTTCAGTTTTATACGCATTTAGAATCTTAGCACAATCATATTCATTTAATTTTTTTTGACATAAAAGTGTGTTTAAAACGATTCTTTGCTTATCTTCAGATACTAACAAAAATAAGTCTAATGTAAAATAATTAGTTATTAGCACCTCGGGAATTCTGATTTTTTTTCTAAACTTATATCTACAATGTTTAAGACCGTACAGTACATCTACAATGTCTTCAATAGATATTTCGTTCCAGTAAAATTTACAAATCATATATTCTACATCAGATAAGATTTTTTCCTTCGAGTCAGTAGGCTGTGTTTTATTGTATGATGACACAATAAAACTTTTTTTTTCAAAATTATTAAATGAAGAAACATTTAACAAAGACCGTAGGGCATAATATTTCATTGTAAAACCTCTTTTCTAAAAAATTATAAAATAATGATAACATAATTTATTGAAAATGTAAACAATATATTAAATAAAAACTTGTTAAAAACAACAAAATATGTTATATTTACTAAGTAAAAATAAAAATCAAGGAGATAGATATAAATGCAAAATGATAAAATAATTAGATGCTTAGCATACAACGGAAAAGTTAATATAAGATGTATAAATTCAACTAATATAGTAGAAGAAGCACGAAAAATACATGATTTAAGCCCAACTGCTACAGCTACATTAGGAAGGGTACTAACAATTACAAGTTTGATGGGAAAAGAAATGAAAGAAGAAAAAGGTACTATTACTACACAAATAAAAGGAAATGGACCAATAGGGAAAATAGTAGCTGTTTCAGATAATAATGGAAATGTAAAAGGATATGTATCAAACCCACAATTAGAATTACCACTAAATCCACTAAATGGAAAAATAAATGTTGGCGAAGCAGTTGGAAACGAAGGAATGATATATATTATAAAAGACATAGGATTAAAAGAGCCATATATAGGAATGACACCAATAATATCTGGAGAAATTGCTGAAGACTTTACAAATTATTTTGCAAGATCAGAACAAACACCTACTGTTGTTGCACTTGGTGTTTTAGTTAATAAAGATGGATTGAAATCAGCAGGTGGATATTTATTAACATTAATGCCTGATGCTGGAGAAGAAGAAATAGAAAAAATAGAACAGGCATTAAAAAATGCAGATAGTATAAGCAAAATGCTTAGTGATGGAAAAGAATTAGTGGAAATTGCAGAAGAAGTAACAGGAGATAAAAATTTAATGTATTTTGAAGATGATAGTGTTCCTAAATATAAATGTAATTGTTCAAAAGAAAAAATTGAAAAAAGTTTAATTGCATTAGGAGAAAAAGAATTAAATGACATTATTGAAAAAGATAAAAAAGCTGAACTAATTTGTCATTTCTGTAATAAGAAATATTTGTTTACAGAAGAAGAATTAAGAAAATTAGTTAAAAAAGATTAAAATAAAGTTATTTAAAAGGGATTAAAAGCTTGTACTTTTAACTAAAAAGAGGTATAATTAATCACAAAAATCAAAAAGAGGAGTTGAATATTATGAAGGTGTCAAGAGAGGAAATTTTACATATTGCTAAACTTGCAAGTTTAAATATTAAGGATGATGAAGTTGATACATATTTATTACACTTACAAGATATATTAAATTTTGCTAATATTGTAAACAATGCACCAGTTGAAGGTTTGAATGAAACAATAGGTGCAAATGATAACTACAATGTATTTAGAAAAGATGAGGTTAAAAATTTTGGAGATAGAGATGCTTTATTACAAAATGCTCCAGAACAAGAAAGAGGAATGTTTAAAATTCCTAAGGTAATTTAATTGATTGGAGGAAATAAATAATGGAAATTACAGAATTAACAGTACATGAATTGCAAGAAAAAATTAAAAATAAAGAATTAACAATAAGCCAAATAACAAAAGCTTATGTAGATAGAATTAATGAGAAAGAAAAAGATGTAAATAGCTTTATAACAACTTTAACTGATGAAGCTATAGAAAAATCAAAAGAGATTGAAGAAAAAGTAAATAATGGAGAATTAACTTCAGAATTAGCAGGTATCCCAATAGGAATAAAAGATAATATGTGTACAAAAGGTGTAAAAACTACATGTGCTTCTAAAATGCTAGAAAACTTTGTTGCACCATATGATGCAACAGTTGTTGAAAAACTAAATAAAGAAGGAATGATAAATCTAGGAAAATTAAATATGGATGAGTTTGCAATGGGAGCTTCAACAGAATACTCTGCATTAGCAAAAACACGTAATCCATGGAATTTAAATACTGTACCAGGTGGTTCATCAGGTGGATCTGCTGCAGCAGTAGCAGCAAATTTAGTACCATGGGCACTAGGTAGTGATACAGGTGGTTCAATTCGTCAACCTGCATCATTCTGCGGTGTAGTAGGATTAAAACCAACATATGGTTTAGTATCAAGATATGGTTTAGTTGCATTTGCATCATCATTAGATCAAATAGGACCAATAACAAAAGATGTTACAGATAGTGCAATTTTACTAAATTTATTAGTAGGACATGATGAAAAAGATACAACATCTTTAGATATGCCAAAAACAGATTATACAAAAGCATTAAAAAATGATGTAAAAGGATTAAAAATAGGTATCCCAAAAGAATTTTTTGCTGAGGGTATAAACAAAGAGGTAAAAGAAAAATTAGATGAAGCAATAGAAAAATATAAAGAATTAGGTGCAGAAATAGAAGAATTTTCACTAGATATAGCTGAATATGCACTTGCTACATACTACATAATTGCATGTGCTGAGGCAAGTTCAAATTTAGGTAGATTTGATGGAATCCGTTATGGATATAGAACTAAAAATTATGAAAATTTAAAAGATATATATATAAATTCAAGAAGCGAAGGATTTGGAGCAGAAGTAAAAAGAAGAATCATTCTTGGTACATATGTTTTAAGTTCGGGGTATTATGATGCATACTATAAAAAAGCACAACAAGTTCGTACACTAGTAAAAGAGAAATTTAATAAAGCTTTTGAAAAATATGATGTTATATTAACACCAACATCACCAACAGTAGCATTTGAAGTTGGTACAAGATCAAATAATCCACTAGAAATGTATTTGGCAGATATATGTACTGTTTCAGTAAATATTGCTGGGTTACCAGGTATTTCAGTACCTTGTGGTGTAGATAGTAAAGGAATGCCAATTGGTATGCAATTAATAGGAAATAGATTTGAAGAAGGCAAAATTTTAAATGCAGCATATACATATGAACAAGCAACAAAATTCAGAGAAAATTACAAACCTAGTTTTTGTAAATAAGGCAAATATTATAAATAAGGCAAACACTGTAATAGAAATACTGTAAATAAAACATATGCTGAAAACATAATAAACACTGCAAACCTAAAATATTGAAAACAAAATAATATAGAAAAGAAAACAATACTGTAAACAAAAAAATTTATGAAAGGAATGATAAACACATGTCAAGAAGTGATTATGAAATAGTAATGGGACTGGAAGTACATGCTGAACTTAGTACAAAAACAAAAATATTTTGTTCATGTCCTACAGAATTTGGTGGTGAACCTAATACACATTGTTGCCCAATTTGTATGGCAATGCCAGGAACACTTCCAGTTTTAAATGAAAAAGTTGTTGAATATGCAGTAAAAGCAGGTTTAGCAACAAACTGTGAAATATCAAGAGATAGTAAGAATGACAGAAAAAATTATTTTTACCCAGATTTACCAAAAGCATACCAAATATCTCAATTTGATAAGCCTTTATGTGAACACGGATATGTTGAAATAGAAGATGATGAAGGTAACAAAAAGAAAATAAGATTAACAAGAATCCATATAGAAGAAGATGCAGGAAAATTAAATCATAATGAATTTGGACAAGGTAGTCTTGTAGATTTAAACAGAGCAGGGGTACCATTAATAGAAATAGTTTCAGAGCCAGATTTACGCAGTTCTAAAGAAGCAGAACAATATTTGAGAAAAATAAAATCAATACTTGAATATATAGAAGTATCAGACTGTAAAATGCAAGAAGGTTCATTACGTGCTGATGTTAATGTTTCAGTTAGAAAAAAAGGAACAACAGAATTCGGTACACGTACAGAAATGAAAAATATGAACTCTTTCAGATCAATAGTTAGAGCAATAGAATATGAAGCAGCAAGACAAATTGATTTAATAGAAGAAGGTGGAAATGTAGAACAAACTACCTTAAGATGGGATGATGTATCTGGAAAAACATTCCAAATGAGAGATAAAGAGGATGCACAAGATTATAGATATTTCCCAGACCCAGACCTAGTTGCAATTAGATTATCTGAAGAATATATAGAAAATGTAAAAAATAGTTTACCAGAACTACCAGAAAGCAGAAGAGCAAGATATATGGGAGAATTTGGGCTATCTGAAAAAGATGCAAATCTTTTAACAGCATCAAAATATTTATCAGATTTATTTGAAGGAGCTCAAAGTAAATGTGGAAATGCTAAAGCAGTGGCAAATTGGATATTGTCTGATATATCTAGAATTGTAAATGAAAAAGAAATGGAACCAGACCAAATACCATTTGGTGCTACAGAACTTGCAAAAGTAGTTGAGTTAATAGAAAAAGGAACAATAAGCTCAGCAATAGCTAAAAAAGTAATTACAGAATTATTTGAAAATCAAAGAGATCCAGAAGTAATAATAAAAGAAAATGGATGGATTCAAATATCTGATGAAGGAGCTATTAAAGAAGTTGTTTTAAAAATAATTGCAGCAAACCCACAATCTGTAGCAGATTATAAAGGTGGAAAAGATAAAGCTATCGGATTCTTAGTAGGTCAAGCAATGAAAGAAACTAAAGGAAAAGCAAATCCAGGAATGTTAAATAAAATGTTTGTTGAAGAATTGAATAAATAAATTAAAAAAATTGTCAAAAGGTATGGAGCTTTTTGGCAATTTTTTTGCTAGTGTGGATGTTGCTTTTGGTAATCAACACATTTTATAGGCGACTATAATTTGGAGCATTTTAGTAATTATACCAAAAACTACATTTGATTATGTAACTAAAAATATGATAATATAAATATAGAGTGAGCAAACATAGAAAAGAGGATGATGATATGAATGTTAAAAGTGTTTTAAAAAATATAAAAGATATAGATAAAAAAATTTATATGATTATGAAAAACGGTATTAAGTTTTCTTTCGTTTTTTGTCTGATTGCAGTGTTTATATTGGCAATATATTGCGGAAGTAGTATTCCAAGTACATATAATATAGGTGTATCTTTATTTAAATCTAGTTTATTCTTCTTAATATCATTTGTAATATTCGGATATGCATTTAATAATATTATTAAAACAAGATGAATTGTGAAATACTAAGAACAATGAAATATAAAATTATAAAAAATAAAAAGCAATCTAAATATACTTTAGATTGCTTTTTCGTAAAAAACTGTGCACAATTTTTTACTTTAAATTATGCATTCATTGCATTTAATTTTTTTGCTAAATTAGATTTTTTTCTAGCAGCTGTATTTTTTACTATAACACCTTTACTACAAGCTTGATCAATTTTTTTAGTAGCTTGAGACATTAATGTTGTAGCTTCTTCAACATTACCAGCTTCAACAGCTTGTTCAAATTTTTTAACTGCTGATTTATATCCAGATTTAATCATATTATTACGTAATGTTTTCTTTTCAATAACATTAACACGTTTAATTGCTGATTTAATATTTGGCATTTTTGCACCTCCGTTCAATTGTTAGTAATTTATAACAAACAATATTCTAACACAAAAAAATGTATTTTGCAAGGGGTAGCTGCAAAAAAATTATTTTGAAAAATCGCTTAAAAGGTTGAAAAAATAAAAAAAAACATATATAATTAATTTAATAACGTAAGTTATAACAAAAGAGAGACTAACAAGAAGAGGAGTGGTTTTTATGAAAATAAAAATAACAGGAAAGGATTTAAAAGCAACAGAAGCAATTAAAGAATACTTAGAGAAAAAATGTGAAAGATTACAAAAATATTCAGAAGATGAAATTGATGTACAAGTAACAATTAAAACAGAAGGTATTAATCAAGTTGCAGAGTTAAGCGCAGCAATAAACGGAGACATTTATAGAGCTGTAGCTGAAAATAAGGACTTATATGCATCAATAGATAAAGATATAGATATTATGGAAGGTCAAATTAGAAAAACAAAGGCTAAAAAAGAAAAACAAAACATGAGTGGCTCAATAAAAGCTAAAGAAGATATTAGATTTGGTGTAGAAGATCATAAAGTTGAAAATGAAATATTAAAAACTTCATATTATGAATTAAAACCAATGTCTGCTGAAGATGCAAAATTAGTATTATCAGAGAAAAAACAAGATAGATTTTTAGTATTTGTTAATATAGATACAGGAAAAGTAAATGTTATATTTAAATTAAAAGATGGTAGAAATTTCGGTTTAGTAGAACCAGAAGCTTAGAAAATATATTACTGATAAGTGATGGCAAAAATATTTGCCATCACTTATCAGCTATCAGCGTAATATGACTACTGTTTAATTAATAAAATGTAAATTTTATAAAAAAATTGAATAAATTGTAAATGTATTTAATGGGAGGAATAATATTGAAGGCAATAATACAAAGGGTAAAATTTGCTAATGTTGAAGTAGAAGGAAAAACTGTCGGAAAAATAGATAAAGGGCTTTTAGTTTTATTAGGAGTAAAAGAAAGTGATAATACACAAGATGCAGAATATTTGATAAATAAGATATGTAATATGAGAATTTTTGCGGATAATAACGGAAAAATGAATATTAGTATTAAGGATATAAAAGGAGAAATTTTAGTAGTGTCACAATTTACTTTATATGCAGATTGTAAAAAAGGAAATAGACCAAGTTTTATGCAAGCAGCTAGACCAGAAAAAGCAAATGAATTATATGAATATGTTAAAAAACTAGTTAAAAGTGAATTAGGAAATGTGCAATCTGGAGTATTTGGTGCAGATATGAAAGTAAGCTTATTGAATGATGGCCCTGTTACTATTGATTTAGAGAGTTAAGTTGTGTTAATTTAAATGTGTTGCTATGAACGAATTGTTGAAAAAATATAAATAAAAAATTAAACACTATTTTTTAAAGTAAATGCAAGTTGTAAAAATGATAGTAATAATTATAATAAAATGCAAAGTTTTATAAATAGAGATTGACAAATTATGTATACCAATAGTATAATATAACTTATAAAAACAACAATAGGAGGTTTTACTTTTTTATGAAATGCGAAGTTATTAAAAAAATACCAATCGAGCCTACAGAGGAAGGTACTTATATAGATGAATTATCTTCCTGTCAAGTAATGGTATATTATGCAAATGAACTCGGCCAATACCGTAATATGAATATTATTCATATTCAGGACTTGAAAATGGCAAATTTAAGGAAAAAAATTTTTATAACGGAAAAGGCTAAAAAACTTTTGTTAGAAAACTCAAAAAAAATTACTAAGCATTTACATGAACATGATGAAATTCGCTTATTTGAGCGAAAACCAGAAGTGTTATTCAACTTCAAAGAATTGAATGATGCTATCAAAGACCTAGAGGGATGGACATAATGTTCATCTCTTTTGTGTTTTATGTTAAGTTTTTTGGCGTTAATTTTTAAAAATAGGCACAAACGAAAAAATTCTGTAATAAAAAATTTGACTTTTTTGTAAAAAAGAGGTATGATAATAATATAGCATGTAATTATTAAAATAAAAGGAGGAAATTAAAATGTTAAATAAAAAAAGTATGAAAGTTATAAGTATAGTTATATTAGCTATAGTGTTATTAATGTCAATAGGAAGCACAGTATTTGCCGCTGATGGAATTGCTGGCAATTTTGAACCTGACACAACAGCAATAGCTGGTTCTTCAGCAAATAGTGTTATAAAAACAGTTTTAGGTGCATTAAAATGGATTGGTGTTGCTATAGCGGTAGGAATGCTAATATTCTTAGGAATAAAATATGTAACATCAGCTCCAGAAGGAAAAGCTAATCTAAAAGGACAATTAGGTGTATATGTATTGGGATTTGTATTTATAGTTGCTGCCACAACAGTAGTAGGTATATTAGAAACAACACTTAAATTCTAAAGTTGATAGCCTGATAAAATGAAAGGAAAGTAATATGAAGAATAAATGTATTATAATAGTATATATAGTTATAGTTCTAATTTTAGTGATTTCAAACTATTATTGTATATGTGCGCAAGATTTAAACGAAATATATAATCCGATAACTTCCAGTAATAATAATCCGTTAGTTGCACCAACAAAAGTTATATTAGGTATAATAAAATATGTAGGTGTTGCAATTTCTGTAGGTGCTGTTATAATTAATGGAATAAAATATGTAACAGTTTCACCAGAAGGAAAAGCTGAAATAAAAAAACAAATAATTATGTTTGTGATAGGCGCTATATTACTATTTTCAGTTACAACATTTATTGATATAATATATGACTTAACACAAAAATCAGGTTTAAATAAAATAAACGATAATTTTTTAGAATAAATATATAATAAACACACTTTTATAATAAATAAAAGTGTGTTTATTATATTTCTAAAAAATGAATAAAAATAATTATTACAATATATATTGTAATAGGTGATATAAATGATAAAAAAAGTAATATTTTTCATGAGTGTAACAATTATACTAATTATGAATTTTACAATTGTCTTTGCAGATGACGAAAACGAAGAAATAACACAAGAAGACTATGTTCAAGTAATAAACCAAACTAAAGATGAACCAACATTAAATTCAAGAATAGCAGTTGCATATGATAGAAAATCTGGAGAAGTAATATGGGGAAAAGATGAAAACAAAAGAACTGCTATGGCATCTACTACAAAAATAATGACAGCAATTGTAACTTTGGAAAATTGTGATTTAACTCAAACAGTAACGATATCTAAAAAATCAGCAGGTACAGGTGGTTCAAGATTAGGGTTAAAATCAGATGATAAAATAACAATGAATGATTTGTTATATGGGTTAATGCTAAAATCAGGTAATGATGCTGCTGTTGCAATAGCAGAAACAGTGGGGGGGAGTGTAGAAGGCTTTGCAGAATTAATGAATGAGAAAGCAAAGGAATTAAAATTAGAAAATACACATTATGTTACACCACATGGGTTAGACGATCCAGAACATTATACAACAGCAGTAGAACTTGCCAAACTTGCAGATTATGCTTTACAAAACGAAACATTTGCTAAAATAGTAAATACTAAAAATTATACAGTAACAATAAATGGATATCCAAAATCAATTTCAAACACTAATGAGTTATTAGGATATCTAGAAGGTGTAAATGGGGTAAAAACTGGATTTACAAACAATGCAGGAAGATGCCTAGTTACATCAGTAAACAGAAATGGATTTGAAATTATAACAGTTATACTTCAAGCTGACACTAAAAAATTCAGAACAGCAGACAGTATTAAATTAATAGAATACATATACAAAAATTATGAACCTGTAAATATAAAAGAAATTGTTGATGAACAATTTAAAAGATGGTGTTCGATTAACACAAGTAGAATACAAATAAATAAATGCAAAAACAATAACCTAGAATTATACATAGACAATTTAGATAATGATGTAATTCCAATAAAGAAAACAGATAAAGACAAAATACAAATAGAAGTAAATAACATATTTTATTTCGAAGCACCACTACAACAAAATACGATTATAGGAACTATAAAACTTAATTTAGACGAAAAAACAGTAGATGTAATAGAAATAAAAAATAAAAACACCATCCAAAAGAAAGACATATTGGACTACTTTAAAATATTTGCTCAAAGCCTAAATTAATATAAAAAGCGTTCCACCAAACAAGCTACCAAAACAAGCAAAGAAAAAATACCCTAAAAAAATCTTTTTACCAAAAGCCTCCTCAGACCTCTAAAAATTTTATTACAAAAAAAACATATAAAACACCACCAACCTCCCTCGGAGAAAGAAATTTTTACTTTTGAAAAAACAAACCTCCGACCTGAGCCCTTCAACATTCAACTCCAGTCATTATCGTAACAAGTTCACTCAACCCAGCACGCATCATACCGCGTTTGAAGGAGGTTTGTTTTTTTTAAAGTAACAAATTTTTTCTCTCGGTGCTCAACTTCTAACCAAGCTAACAAATTTTTTCTCTTCGCACTCAACTTCTAACCCAACTAATAAATTTTTTACTCCCAACGCTCAACTTCTAACCAAAGCAACACCCCCTTTCTCTTACTCCAAACCATTTTCAAAAAAATACCTAAAATAAGTAGTATTTTCCCCAATCCTATGCTATACTATAACCATGGTAAAAATTAAAAATAATTTTCCCAAATTCACACAATACAAGGAGAAAACACATGCAAAACTTAATACAAGATTTAAACAACAAACAACAAGAAGCTGTACTTCAAACAGAAGGTCCATGCTTAATAATAGCAGGTGCTGGCAGCGGAAAAACAAAAGTATTAACACATAAAATAGCCTATCTAATGGCAGAAAAATACATAAAACCATGGAACATATTAGCAATAACTTTCACCAACAAAGCAGCTAATGAAATGAAACAAAGAATAGAATCTTTAGTTGGAGATGCTGTAAATGACATGTGGATTGGAACATTCCACTCTATATGTGTTAGAATACTAAGAAAATATATAGACAGAATAGGTTTCGATAATTCTTTTATAATCTTTGATACCTCAGATCAAAAAACTTTAATAAAAGAATGCCTAAAACAATTAAAAATAGATGACAAATTATTCACAGATAGAGCAGTTTTATCTGAAATAAGTAATGGAAAAAATGAAATGTTAGAACCAAAAGCATATAGTACAAAATACGAAGGTGATTATAGAAAAGAAATAATAGCACAAATATATGAACTATATCAAAGACGTTTAAAAGAAAACAATGCAGTAGATTTTGATGATATAATAAATTATACTATAAAAATATTAACAGAAAATCTAGATGTATTAGAATATTATACAGATAAATTCCAATATGTATTAGTAGACGAGTATCAAGATACAAACAAAGCACAATTTATGCTTATATCAATTTTAGCTTCAAGACATGGAAATATTACTGTTGTAGGTGATAATGACCAAGGAATATATTCATTTAGAGGAGCAGATATATCAAATATATTGAATTTTGAAAAAGATTTTCTAGGTACGAAAATAATCAAATTAGAACAAAATTATAGATGTACAGGAAATATCTTAAAAGCAGCAAATGCTGTTATAAAAAACAATCAAGTAAAATATGACAAAAAATTATGGACACAAAATGATGAAGGTAATCTTCCATCAATTTATCTTGGCGATGATGAATATAATGAAAGCAATTATATAGTTAGCAAAATTAATGAATTAAGAAGAGAACAATATTATAAATACTCAGATTTTGCCATTTTATATAGAATGAATTCTCAATCAAGAGCAATAGAAGATATTTTAAGAAGAGAAAAAATTCCATATAAAATTATAGGAGGTCAAAAATTCTATGAAAGAAAAGAAATAAAAGATGTTATTTCATATTTAAGATTAATATATAATACATCAGATAATTTAGCTTTAAGAAGAATTATTAATGAACCTAAACGTGGAATAGGTAAAACAAGTTTAGATTCTATTCAAGAAATTTCTGAAAAAACAGGAACTTCTATGTATGAAATAATTAAGCATGCTGAGCAATTTGGATTAAATAGAGTGTATATAAACTCAAGAGAATTTATTGAAACAATTGAAGATTTACGCGCTAGACAAGATAAAATGTTAATTTCAGAATTAGTAAAAGAAACTTTAAGTAAAACTGGTTACACTAAAGCTTTGAAAGATGAAAATACTATAGAAGCGGAAAGTAGAATTCAGAACTTGGACGAGTTTTTAACAGTTGCAATGGAGTTTGAGGAAGAATCAGCTGATAATACTTTAGCAGAATTCTTGGAAAATATGACATTAACAGCAGACATAGATAATATGCAAGATGAGGAAGATTGTGTAATATTAATGACTTTACATAGTGCGAAAGGTTTAGAGTTTGAAACTGTATTTTTAGTTGGAATGGAAGAAGGAATATTCCCAGGATATAAATCAATAGGAGAACCACAAGAATTGGAAGAGGAAAGACGTTTGTTTTATGTTGGAATAACAAGAGCTAAAAGATTCTTGTTTTTAACTTGCGCAAAAAGAAGAACTATATTTGGTTCAACAAGTTATAATCCAATTTCGAGATTTGTTAAAGAAATTCCAGAAGAACTATTAGAAGGTTATGAAGAGACAATATCTCCTAAAAAACAAGAGTTTAATGATAGTAGTTATAAGTGGGAATATGGATTTGGAAAAAGTGAGTCTAAAGTTAAAACTTATAATGTTGATTCATATAAAGTACCTGTAGGTGCAGGGGCAAAAGGAATAGGAAATACATTTAATGGTAATTCTTCAACAACTGGAAGAATTTCTGAAAGCAATAATTCATATGCTTTCAGAACAGCAGAAAGTTTCTTAAAATCCATTAATAATAAATCAAATAATGTAGATGTAACTAAATATGAAGCAGGACAAAGAGTATATCACAAAAAATTTGGAGAAGGTACAATTAATAAAGTTGAGCCAGAAGGTGATGATATGAAAGTTGATATCAGTTTTGATAAGTCTGGAAATAAGAGATTAATGGCTAAATATGCAGGATTGGAAATTATATAATAACGTTCCAGTATAAATGAAATTTTTGAAAATAATTTGATTTCTACTGGGATTTTTTTATTCTAAATTTTGTTGTGTTTGCTAAGTTTTTTATCTAAAAAGAGTGTAAAATTTTGCAAAAAAATTGCAAAAAAATTGCAAAAAACTGTGCATTATGTGTATATTGCATAAAAGCATAAAAAAACTGCGTTTACATTTGTATAAAAATTAAAATATAGTAAATAATTAATATATAAATAAAAAAGGAAAGGAATGATAGTAATGACTAATTTATCACAAGTTGAGCTTCAAAATTTGAGACATTTGATAGGTGCGCATGAAACATCATATCAAAAATTAAACACATATGCTTCACAAGCAGTGGATCCACAAATAAAACAAATATTTACAAAATCTGCACAAGATGCATTAAATACTAAACAAAAATTAATGACATTTTTGAATAATTAATTATTTATTAGGAGGATTTTATTATGGATGAAAAAACAATGGTGAATGATATACTAAACGGTGTTAAAGCTGAACTTACAACATATCAAGGTGTTATTTCTGAAGCAGAAAATATGCAATTAAGACAAACAGTTCAACAAATAAGAAATAATGATGAAAGTTTTCAATATGAGTTATTTAAGATAGCTCAAACTAAAGGGTATTACAAACCAGCTCAACCTGCTACAGTTACTGAAATTCAAACTGTGAAAAATGAGTTACAATAATGTATAATTAAAAATACGCCTTTGCTGTGCGGTTTGTACAGTAGGGGCGTATTTTCAATTGCGAATAACAATAAGATGGGTACAAAAAATAAATTGAGGTGTTGATTTATGTAGAAAAAAGTAGTAAAATAGTAAAAGCTTAGAAGGTGAATTTGTAAAATTATAATATAAAATGATACTACTAAGGTTGAGAGGAGAGTGTTTTATATTAGTACGGTAAAGAAAGGAATAATACATTTTCGCAATTGGATGAAAATCATTATATTATTAAGCATAGCAATGTTTATAGTATTAAGTACTATTTTAATATTTTATAAACCAACTTATGCAGTTAATTATAATGGTGAATTCTTAGGTTATGTTAATAGTAAAGGTCAATTACAATCTAAAATAAATGAGTACATAACAAATGGAAATGGTGATACTAATATTGCGTTTGTTCAAATTGAAAGTATGCCTAAATATGAAATATGCTTATTAAAAAGAGATGTACAAACTAATGATGATGAAATATATAGCAAAATAGTAGATACAGGGGTATCATATTATAAATATTTTATTATTTTATTGGATGGACAAGAAAAATATAAATTATCAACTTATCAGGAAGCAGAAAGTGTAGTTAATCAATTAAAAGAAAAAAATAGTAATAATATAAATAAAATAAGTATTACTGAAAAATATGATACTAATTTGGTAGAATTTGCAAATGTAGAAACTTGTGTATCTGAATTATATGAAAAAAAACCAGTTGTTGTTAGAAGAGTAACATATGGATCATCAGGTAATGGTTCAGTAGGGTCATCTAAAAATGTTAGTAATACAACACAGAAAGTTAATTTAGGCATATCTTTAATACGACCTGTAAATGGAACTATATCATGTAGATTTGGAAATAGAGGGTCTTATTATCATACAGGATTAGATATTGCATGTCCGAATGGAACACCTATAAAAGCAGCAGCAGGGGGAACAGTTACATATGCTGGATATCATTATAGTTATGGAAATTTATTGATTGTATCTCATGGAAATGGAGTTCAAACATATTATGCACATTGTAGTAGGTTATATGTTGGAGCTGGACAATCAGTTTCACAAGGGCAAACTATAGCAGCTGTAGGAAGCACAGGAAATTCTACAGGTAATCATTTACACTTAGAGGTAAGAATAAATGGAACAGCGCATAATCCACAAAATTATTTATATTAATAAAATAAAAATAGCAAATTATACTAAATAATTTGCTATTTTTGTAATTTAAAAATATTTAATACAAGTTTTTACTGCATTATTTTTCATAATTATTTTTCCACATTCATTAAGCTTTCTACTGAAAACTTCTGAATTATCAACATATGTACCAAACTCTGTAATTAGAGTATATAGTTGTTTTATATTAGAGTTTTCAATATTTATATTTGAGATACATAAATAATAAATATCATTATATAAATATAAAACCATACTTTTAGCAAGATTAGAAAAATTATCTATTTTAGAGATAAAATTAGAAAAATTGCAGAAATCATCAAAAGAATTAAATGTATAAATTATTTGTTTTGATTTCATATCTAAATTTTTTCGCTTTATTTTTACTTTCTTCATTTTAGATGTTTTAAAATCACTATCTATATTTTTCCCAAATCTTGTAATTGTTAAAATGAAATTGCCATCAGACATTGCTAAAGCTTCTATTCTAATTTTGTAATCTTTAGTAATAAATCCTACTTTTTTTTCAGCTTCATCTAACATGTCAAGAAAAAGATTTTGTGATTCTTGTGAATTAGACATAAATGACTGAAAATCTATGTGCTTTTCAGCTAAATCTTGATTATTTAAAGTTATTCTTATTTTATTTTCATTAAGTTTTTCAAATTTCATTGTAACACCCCTAACCTAAAGTTATACTAATATTATTATACATCAAATTATACAACAAATAAATGCATAATTTTTGGTAAATTTGGTAATAATTTTATATTTGATATATTATATTATTTTTTTGCTAAAGTGTACTTCAAAGTATAGCATAAATTATTAAAAAAGTAAATAACGATTGCTAATAAAACAATCGTTATTTTATATGGAGGCGACACCCGGATTTGAACCGGGGATCAGAGTTTTGCAGACTCGTGCCTTACCGCTTGGCTATGTCGCCATATAGTTATATTTTAATATATGTTTTAATTATAAATTTAGTACCAAATTTTAGTAAAAAAATTTGGAGCGGGAAACGGGGCTCAAACCCGCGACCTCTGCCTTGGCAAGGCAGCGCTCTATCAACTGAGCTATTCCCGCGTGACTGTAACAATAGTTATAATAACAAAAAAGAATAAAAAAGTCAATAGGTATATTTTAAAAACTTTAAAAAGCTGTGACTTGTAAGTGAAAATGTCCCAAATTTTGATT
>USQY01000002.1 GCA_900557045.1 uncultured Clostridium sp. | reverse complement strand
CACTGGTGTTCCTCCTAATATCTACGCATTTCACCGCTACACTAGGAATTCCACTTTCCTCTCCCGCACTCAAGAAAACCAGTTTTAGTTGCAGTTCCTCAGTTAAGCCGAGGGATTTCACAACTAACTTAATTTCCCGTCTACGCACCCTTTACACCCAATAAATCCGGATAACGCTTGCTCCCTACGTATTACCGCGGCTGCTGGCACGTAGTTAGCCGGAGCTTCCTCCTTAGGTACTGTCTTGTATCTTCCCTAACGACAATAGTTTACAATCCGAAAACCTTCTTCCTATACGCGGCGTCACTGCGTCAGAGTTTCCTCCATTGCGCAATATTCCCGACTGCTGCCTCCCGTAGGAGTCTGGGCCGTATCTCAGTCCCAATGTGGCCGTTCAACCTCTCAGTCCGGCTACTGATCGTCGCCTTGGTAGGCCGTTACCCCACCAACTAGCTAATCAGACGCAAGCTCATCTATTAGCGGATTACTCCTTTCCCACTATTATCATGTGATAACTATGGCATATGCGGTATTAGCAGTGATTTCTCACTGTTATTCCCCTCTAATAGGCAGATTGCTTACGCGTTACTCACCAGTCCGCCACTAAAGCCATTGTTATATATCTTCTTCAACTTCATATCAGATAAATCTTCAAATCAGAATCCAAATCAATATAACGACTTCCGTTCGACTTGCATGTCTTATGTGCGCCGCCAGCGTTTATCCTGAGCCAGGATCAAACTCTCTTGTTAATTGTATCTATATAATCTTGCGATTTTATAAATCATATTAATGACGATTTCTCATCTTCGAGTTTTAAGCTCATTATATTAGTTTTTGTTTTTGGTAGTACTAATTAACTACCGCTTTATTTGGTTGTTTTCTCTAAAGGTTTATTGTTTATTTTTCAATGTACTTTTGTCTTTGCTTCTTGCAAGGACGTTTTTTATTTTACTACCTTTCACATTATTTGTCAATACCTTTTTAAAAACTTTTTAAGTTTTTTTATTAGATAATTTTATATTGAAAAAAGTGCAAAATAATAAACTAGTAATTTCAGTTTTTTTCATAAGTGTAGTAATCATCTTACTAATTCATTAATTATTTTATATATTTTTTCGTCTGTTACTTGGTACTTCTTTATATTACCATACACATATTTCAAAGTCAATACTTTTTCTGAATTTTTTTTATTTTTTTGTCGAAAATTGTAGGTATATATTTTTCAAAATCAGCTACGTTCTTGAAAAGCCTTTGTATATCCGCGTTTTTGCACTTTTCATTGAACTTCTACTAATATAATATCATCACCAATACATTTAATTTTATCCCATGTTATAACAATATCATTTTCATTAGTAAACATACTTAACAATTTATTAGCTCCTGGAACTATTATTGAAGTAATTTTTCCTGTTTCTAAATCGGCACATACATCTTGAACAAATCCAAGTCTTCTCCCATCTGTAATATTTATCACTTCTTTGCTTTTAAAATCCATTCCTCTTTTCCCCATCTTGATATTCACCTCATTTAATCATTTAATCATTTTATACATTATATTATTACTTATAAAAAAAATGCACATTACATCAAATATCAATCTTCTTATATTAAATAATATTTTTCATGTAATTACTCAAAATTGTATTTTGAATAATTTGTCCAAACATATATTTAACATAAGAAGATTATAAATTTATTTATATATTCTTTTTATATGATTAATTGCACTTTTTTCCAACCTTGACACTTGTGCTTGTGATATTCCAATTTCATCCGCTACTTCCATTTGAGTTCTTCCTTCGAAAAATCTTTTACTTATAATAACTTTTTCTTTATCATTTAATTTTCTCATTGCTTCTGCTATTGTTATATTCTCTGCCCACAATTCATCTGTGTTTTTCTTATCTTTTACTTGATCTAATATATATATGTTTTCATTACCATCACCATATACTGGCTCTTGTAGTGATATAGGTTCTTGTATTGCATCCAAGCATAACGCTATTTCTTCTTTCTCAACTTGCAATTCCTTAGCGATTTCTTCTATTCCTATTTCTCTTTGATTTTGTTTTAACTCTCTATCCTTTATTGCTAAAACCTTATAAGCTAAATCTTTTAACGATCTACTAACCCTTATCGCATTATTATCTCTTAGATATCTTCTTATTTCTCCGTATTATCATTGGTACTGCATATGTTGAAAATTGCACATTTTGGCTCAAATCAAAATTATCTATTGCCTTTATTAAACCTATACAACCTATTTGAAATAAATCATCTGGATTTTCTCCTCTTCCTCCGAATCTTTGTACAACACTTAATACTAACCTCAGATTTCCATTTACAAAATCTTCCCTTGCCTTTTTTTCTCCATTTTTAATCTTTATTAATAGTTCATTTTTTTCTTGATTTGATAGTACAGGTAACTTTGCCGTATTAACCCCACAAATTTCTACCTTTTTTATCAAAACAAAACCTCCTTTGTTTATATAATACTACTTCAATTATTTACATATTTAGGGATTTTATACTTTTATTTATGTATACATTTAAACTAAAATTAGAGTTCTCAACTAGAGAACTCTAATTTTTGTTAATTTCTGAAATTCATTTGTTAAGTATTATCCATCCCACTCCATAATTAATACTAATATTTTGTATTCTACCAATTCTGAAATTTGTAAGAGGTTTGTCGTAACTAATATCAACATAATTTCCACCAGCAGTTAAATAGTACGTATCATCTTCTCCTTTAAGAATCTTGCCTGTATTTGCAAGGTCATAAAAGCCACAAATTTCTCTTGAACCTGTTAATTCAAGTTTGTGTTTTGCATTTTTAGAATTCCAGTAATGTCCCATTTCTATAGAATCATTACATATAGAACTCCAAGCATGTTTATTACTATAACCATCTTCCACTAATTTTTTTAGTAAAACTGCTAATAATGCTACACGATGCCTTTCACTTCCTAAACAACTTTCCCGTTCTGGCATAAAAGTCTTTGCCTTATCTTTCCACCACTGATAAGAAAAACCGGTTGCCGGTTTTTTGTTAGGAACATAACATATATTTCCATTATCATCAAGTGATGGATCATATTTGGAACAATAAAAATCTTTTAAACCGCTACAAATCACACTTTCAACTAATTCTTTGAATTTCTTCCCTTGAAAAGTTATAGGTTTGTACTTCATAAAATCATCATTCAAACTTAATTTAGATGCTTCTATTAAACAAAAAGCACTCGTAAGAATTTTAATTTTTTTTTCTTGTTCATGGATTATGTGTTTCTCATCGTTTTGGAATATTTGAACTGTAAGTTTGCATGTACTATTGTCTAATACCACTGCATCAATAATTCTTCCTTCAGAAATTCTGATTTCCACCTCTGTCGTTGTCTTTTCCATAATGTTTGCTTCCTCCTAAAATAATTTTTTTATTAACAGATTGAAATCGTATGTCACATACAGACTTTTCTATTTTAACATATTTTATGTATGTTTGCAACACTAACCTGTTTTACTTATAATCTCCCTTTTCATTTTATCAATAATTCTTTTCTCTAATCTTGATATATAGCTTTGTGAAATTCCCAACATATCAGCCACCTCTTTCTGGGTTTTTTCATTTCCATCATAACTTCCAAATCCAAATCTTAATTCCATAATATTTCTCTCACGTTTATTTAACTTTTCTATTGAAGCATGCAATAATTTTTTATCAACTTCATCTTCTATCCTTCTAGAAGTAACATCCGAATCTGTTCCTAAAATATCTGAAAGTAATAACTCATTTCCATCTCCATCCTGATTTAATGGTTCATCAATTGAAACTTCTGTTTTTATTTTATTGTTTCTTCTTAAAAACATAAGTATTTCATTTTCAATACATCTTGAAGCATATGTTGCAAGTTTTATTTTTTTATCTGTATTAAATGTATTGATAGATTTCATTAATCCTATTGTTCCTATAGAAATTAAATCTTCTATTCCTATTCCTGTATTTTCAAATTTTTTTGCTATATATACCACTAATCTCAAATTTCTTTCCACCAGCAATTGTTTTACTGATAAATCACCTTGGCTAAGTTTATTTAACGCTTTTTCCTCTTCTTCTGGTTCCAGCGGTGGTGGAAGAGTTTGACTTCCTCCTACATAAAAAATAGAAATATTTTCAAAATCGTTATTATTTATATATTTAGTATAAATATTACTTATACTAGACTTTAACATTTGCAATACATTCATTTAATTTACCTCCTTCAAATATATCTAACCCAAATATAGCTGAATACATTCCATTTTTTGTAAAAGATTTATCGTATATCCCTATTATCACATTGTTAACTTTTTCTATTTTTTCATCTACGGCAATATTTATATAATCTGCCCTTATTCCTAACAATAATCCATTTTGTTTTCCAAGCGAGGAAAATGGAATAATTCTAAATCTTGAAATTATTTTATTGAACTCATTATTTTCAATCAATTCAATCGTATCACCTCCTAGTACTTTACTTATATTATTTAAAATTTGAATTGGTATAACCGAATACAAACTTTTATGTTCTATAACTACAACCGGTATTCCTGTTATTGGATCTTTTAATAAATTTCCTGTATCTAATAAAGCTTTAACCTTTGTACTTTTTTTATTAATTATTACTTCAATTTCATATATCATATCTTTTTTGTTTAATTTTGTTTTTACAATTTTAAAACTTATTTGTATAATTACAAATGAAATAAATCCACCAATTAATGCTATTTTTATTGGATATACTCCTACAAACACTCCATTTTTTATTAGTGCTAATTGTGGAGATATAAAATACATTAATGCAAAAACACAACCACCAAATACAAAAGAAACTAAATAAAATATCAAAAAAATTTTTAATAATTTTTTCCAATTTTTGGGTAGAAAAGAAATGTATATCATAACAAATGATAATAATAGTTTCATAAAAAAATTTGAGTAAATTGGTATTATGTTTAAATACATAACAATAGTATATATAGCGCCTATACTGCTTGCTAATAAAAATCTTAAATGTCTAACATTTTCTTTAACAACTACACAACTAGCAAAAATAATTATATAATTCATAATTACATTTTCTAAAAAAACAATGTCTAAATAAACTGTCATTTTTAAAACCTTCCATTTTCACTTGATATTTCACACATCCCTCAATATGTACAATGATGATTTATGATTTCAGCTGTGCACATTCTATCAAGTTATATAAAAAAAAACTGTCGGTTTGTGAAGTCAAAAAAAAGAAATAATCTACAAAATTAGATTATTTCTTTTTAATATCTATACTATGTAATTAAATTAGACCTTATTACTTATTTCCTGATTTATTTTTTCTTAAGAAAGAAGGTATGTCTAAATCATTTGCTTGATTTGAATTGTTTTCAACTGGTGTAGGAACTGAATTTATTTTTTGTTCCCAAGCTTTATCTACAATTTTATTTACAGGAATTGTTCCCATTTTTGCTTTTTCTTCATCTTCAAAACCTGTTGCTATAACTGTAATTACAATATCTTCTTCTAATGTTTCGTCTATAACTGCACCAAAGATAATATTTGCTTCTGGGTCAACACTTCTTTGAACTAATTCAGCTGCTGTGTTAACTTCATGTAATCCTAAATTAGTTCCACCTGTAATATTGATAATAACTCCTCTTGCACCTTCTATTGATGTTTCTAACATTGGGCTTTGAACTGCTTGTTTTGCAGCTTCTTCCGCTCTTGATTCTCCAGATGCTCTTCCTATACCCATATGTGCCATACCTGTATTTAACATTATTGTTTTAACATCAGCAAAGTCTAAGTTTACAAGTCCTGGTACTGCGATCAAGTCTGAAATACCTTGTACACCTTGTCTTAAAACATCGTCTGCCATTTTGAAAGCTTCTACTATTGATGTTTTTCTATCAATAACTTGTAATAATTTATCATTAGGAATAACAACTAATGTATCAACTTTACTTTTTAAACTTTCAATTCCTCTATCAGCTTGTGATAATCTTTTTTTACCTTCAAATGTAAATGGTTTAGTAACAACACCTATTGTTAATATTCCCATTTCTTTTGCACATGCTGCAACTATTGGTGCTGCACCTGTACCTGTTCCACCACCCATTCCGTGCTGTAACAAATACCATATCTGCTCCACGTAATGCTTCTGTTATTTCAGATTTGCTTTCCTCAGCTGCTTGAGCTCCTATATCAGGGTTTGCTCCTGCTCCTAATCCTCTTGTAATTTTTTCTCCTATTTGAATTTTTGATGCTGCTTTTGATAATAATAATGCTTGTCTATCTGTATTTACAGCAACAAATTCTACACCTCTTATTCCAGAATCAACCATTCTGTTAACAGCGTTTGTTCCACCGCCACCAACACCTATAACTTTAATAGTAGCTGTTCCGTCTATCATTAGTCCACTTTCTTCCATGCCATCCATTATCATAATGTTCTTCCTCCCTATTTTTATTTATATTTTAAAAATTAAAAACATCCTTTTGACTATTTTATAGTCATCTCTCATTCTATGAATAGAAATAATCTTTTACTTTTTCTAAAATTCCTTTTAATATACTACTTTTTTCTGAATTGGTATCTATACTACTTGAAACATTCTTTGCAAATTGTCTTGATGATATATATCTCACCAATGCATATACTGTTCTATACCCTGGTCTTACAGTACTTATTCCTCTTCCAGTTGAAATTTTTACAGGTATATTTAATACTACCTTTCCTACAACATCACTCTTGCTTATATTAGTAATACCTTGTCCTGTTAGTATTACATTATTAATTCTTGATTTTACTCCTTGCATAGTTATGTCTTTATTTATTAATGTAAAAATTTCTTCAATTCTTGCTTCAATTATTTCTATCAATTCTGAACTTTTTATTACCCTACTAGATTGTTCATCTTTGCAAGTTGTTAGTAATATTTCATTATCATTATCTATAAATGATTTCATCGCTAAACCATATTGTTTTTTTAATTTGTCTGCCTCTTCATATGAAATATTAAGTACTAATGCAATGTCGTTTGTTATATTATCTCCACCTAATGGTATAGTATTTGTATATATAAATTCTGAGCCTTCAAATACTCCTATGTCAGTGTTTCCTGCGCCTACATCTAATATCATAATATTATCAGTTAATTCATGTGTATCTAAAACTAAATTTCTTTCTGCTAATGTTATTGGTACTAATCCATCAATTTCTAAATTACATTTTTTGAATATACCAACCAATTGTCTAATATATTCTTTATCTGCCAAAACTACTTGTGCTTTTAATGTAAATTTAGAACCAAAGTTTCCTATTGGGTCTGCAACCGTTTTTCCATCATCTAATACAAATTTTTCTGCAACTATATCTATTATGCTCATTCCTTCTGGGATATCTATATCTTTCGCTTGCATTATTGCTGATGAAACATCTTTTGTTGTAATTCCTGAATATTTATCTTTAACTTCTTTTATAACACTATTTTGTACAATTGTTACATATTTTCCATGAATTGTTAAATATGCTGAATTTATTTTTAAGTTCGTGTCAACTTCTGCATCTTCAACAACTTTTGTTATTGCTTGCACTACTTCATTTTCATTAATTATTTTTCCTTTTTTTATTCCATTGCAAGCTTCATTTGTACTACAAATTATTTCTACTTGATTAAAATTATTAACTTCTCCAATGATAAGGCTTACCTTTGAGGTGCCTATATCGATTCCAACAATTACATCTCCTATAGCCAAAGTTAACTCCTCCATTTTTTACGCGTTTTTGTTCCTAGTTTAATTCCTAGTAAGAATATTATATTTCTTAAAAAAAGTCAATAGGATTTGTTATATTTTTGTAATATTTTCGTAATAGTTTTGTAATAATGTTATATTTTGTATTATTTTCTCTATTTTTATAAGACTTTTTTATTTCTCACTATTTGTTATTTGTTTTTTCCATGCCTTCTACACTGTTTTTTGACCTAAACTTTTCTAAATAATATCTACGTATAATACCTAAATTATTAAACATTCTACTTACAAAAACAAATATTGCTGCTAAATATATATCTACATTTAATCTTTGTCCTAAGTATGTAAGTAAAATTGCTAAAATTGCGTTTCCGAAAAAGCCTGAAAGGAATACACCCATATCAAATTTTTTACTTAATGAAGAAACCACTCCACCAAAAACTGAATCTAATGCTGCTATTATTGCAATAGCTAAATATCCTGAATATGTATATGAGATTATTGGTGCAAAATTACCTAATATAACACCTATAATACATCCTAAAATTATTGCTATAAATATCATATAACTATTCCTCCTCTTTTATATATTTTAATATAATCTGTTGATTATATGCGGGTATACTTATATTGGATTGTGAATTCATTTCTATTGTATAACCTTTATTTTTGTAATATGGAATAAAACCTTCATTTTCAAAATTAAGTGTTTCATTCAATTTATCTTGATTACCTATAACTCTTATTTCATATGGACTTACAATTCTTTCCCCGTTTACCAAAATATATTTTCCGTTTATAGAAACAATATCTGTCATATTAATTATTCTTTGCCCATTTATAGAAATTGCTTCTGCCCCTGCACATTTTAATTCATTTATTAAATATGTTAAATTACTTGCCGTATATGACATTTCAGCGGTATCTGTTAGTTTTATTATAGCTCCATCACCTGTCACATTTGTTTTTCCAACTAACATATTATATTCTTTAAGTTCTGTATCTAATAATTGAGATGATTTTTGATTATTATGAATAATATTAGTATATTCTTCTATTTTCTCATTATTAGATTTTAATTTTTCATCTATTTCACTATATTTAGTTTTCCAATCTAAAACTTCTTGTCTTAATTCATCTTCCCTCATACTTTCAATACCCATTATATTAGTTTCTTCAACCGTTCTGAATTGTATAAAAATCAATGATACTAGAACTACAGTGATTATAAAAATTACACTTGAAATAACAACTTTTCCCTTTTCCATTAAAATACCTCATTTCTTGAAAATTTATTCACTTTTTATATACTGTGAATTTATTACTCCATCATATTTATTAATAATAATATTTGTGTTCTTTTTTACATCTACAATAACACCTGTCTGTTCTAATAATTCAATGTATCCTGCAGGTCTCATAATAGATCCATATAATAACTCTGGTGATCCTATTGCCTTTATTTCTATTGGCGAACTTATTTTTTCTCCATTAATTTTTATAACATTACCTGCACAATATATAGCTGTGGAATTAATTATCCTTTGTCCATTTATAGAAATTGCCTCAGCACCTGCATTTCTTAAATCATTTACTACTTCTACTAGGTCTCCTGCATGCACTAAATAATATTCAATATCATCTAGAGGTCCTATATTTGATAAAGAAACATTATTATTGTCTTTAAGATTTATTATTATTCCATCACCTTTAACTTCTGTGAGTCCTAATAATATATTGTCTAATTTTATTTCTTCTTCTTTGTATATTGCATTTTCGTCATTTTGTGTAGATTGTAACCTTATACTTTCTAGTTTCACTTCAGAATTTGCTAAATCTATTACAGCTTTATCATATTTTTCTTTCCATTTTAAAACTTGGTCTCTTAAATCATTACTTGTTAAAGTTTGTGATACAGTTGAATTAGTATCATCAACTGTCTTTAATTGAATACAAATTGATATGGTTAATATACAACATACTGCTCCCAAAGTTAAAGCAATTTTCCAACTTTTCATATCTTAATTTTCTCCCTTCATTTTTAATAATAACTACTTTGTAAATGCATTTATCACAAGATAACCTTAAATTATACTTTTTCTCTAAATACGGGGTTATTTGTATTTAAATCCATATTTACAAAAAATTCTCCTTCTACGCCTTTTTCCCTTTCGAGCATCTCTTTTACATATAACATTTGTGTGGATAAATCTGAGCAATCTCCCAAATATACAACTTTTTCTTCTGTTTCAAGTATTAATTTATAATCTTTCTTGCTTTGTATATCAATTTGTGTTATTAAATTTGATATTTCTTGAGAATTAGCTGTTTCTATTATATTTAAAACTGTTTTTAATCTTTCTAAATCATCCTTATTTAACCTGTTACCTGGTTTTACTTGTTCCAAAGGTGTTACATATCCTTTTAAAATAGGTGCATCTAACTTTATTGGAGAAATTTCTAATATATAACCTTGGTTATTTATATATACATATGAATTACCATATTCAAGCATTAAAGTAGCATTTCTTTCTTTAACATTTATTTGTATTTTATTAGAAAACACTTTTCTAGTTATATCTACATTCTCTATATACGCATTTGATATAATACTTTTTTTTGCTTCTTTTTTAGAAAATTTAAACATATTTTCATTTATATTTATTTTTGATAAATTTATTATTTGTTCTGATGATATATATTTATTATTTATAACTTCAATTGTTTTTACATTAAATATTGGTGATAATAGAAAATATATAAATGCTCCAATTAATAAAATTAACAATAAGAAAAAAGTTGCCATCTTCTTAATTGCTTTTCTTTTTTGTATTTTTATTTTTTGTTGTATTGTTATTGTCTTTGTACTATTTTTAGCTTGTCCATTAAGTTTTTCCAAATTTTTAGAACCTTCTTCTTGTTTATTAATCTTATTTTTTTTATTATAATCTTTCTTATTATCTTCTCGAAATAACAAATTATAATCTACCTTTTCTTTTTCTTTAAGTTTATTATTTTTTTTCTTTTTTCCTTTTGTATTCTTTTTAACTACTTGTTTTTCTTTTGGCAAACAAGTTAATCCTATTACAACTTCATTATCTAAATTTATAATATCATTATTTTTAGAGGCAGATTTTTTATCTGCCTTTTTACTTACATTTGAATACACCATTGTTCTCTTTCTTTCATTTTTAGCCAATTTAACCACCTACTTCTTTAATATTAGCACCTAACATATTTAATTTTCTATCTATATTTTCATATCCTCTTAAAACATACTCTATATTTTCCACGTTTGTTTTTCCTTTGGCTGCAAGTCCTGCAAGTATTAAAGCTGCTCCACCTCTTAAATCATGACCTTCAACTGTAGTTCCTGAGAGTTTCCTAACCCCTGTTATTACCGCTGTTTTTCCTTCAATTTTAATTTTTGCACCCATTCTTATCAATTCATTTATATATTTAAATCTATTTTCAAAAATATTTTCTATAATAACAGATGTTCCTTTTGCTAAACATAGAACCGCACCAAAAATCTGTTGCATATCTGTCGGAAATCCAGGATATGGCATTGTTTTTATTTCAATTGCTTTAAGTTTTTTAGGTGCTTCTAATATTATATAATTTTTTTCTACTTCTATTTCACATCCAGCCTCTTGCAATTTATGTATTACTGGTACAACATGTTCTGGTATAATATTATTAACTTTAATTTTTCCCCCTGTAATAGCTGCTGCACATAAAAATGTTCCTGTTTCAATTCTATCTGGCATTACTTTATAACCTGTTCCTTTTAATTTTGTTACACCTGTTATTTTAATTACATTAGTACCTGCGCCTTTTATTTTAGCGCCCATTTTATTTAGGCAATTTGCCAAATCTATTATTTCTGGTTCCATAGCAGAATTATTTATTGTTGTTGTCCCATCTGCAAGAACTGCTGCCAATATTATATTTTCTGTTGCTCCCACACTTGGAAAATCTAAGTTAATATCTGCAGCTGTTATTTTATCACAACTACACTTTATAAATCCAGCTGTTTCTTCAACTTGTATGCCCATTTTTCTAAATGCAGATAAGTGTAAATCAATTGGCCTTGAGCCTATTTCACATCCACCTGGATACGAAAATGTAACTTTTTTAAACCTTCCTAATAATGCACCTGCAAGTATAACTGTTGATCTCATTTGCCTCATTAAATTTTCTGGAATCTCTGTTTTGTTTATATACCTTGAATTAATCTCTATTTTACCACTATTCTTCTTAATCTTGCAACCCAAAATCTTCAAAATTTCTAAAGTTATTTGCGTATCATGAATTTTAGGTACATTATATAATCTATTTATATCTGAATTCAATATTGTAGAAGCAATTATTGGTAGTGAAGCATTTTTAGAACCTGATATATTTACTTCACCTTGTAATCTTTTTCCGACCTTCTATTATGTATGATTTCATTTTGTTCACCCTTTCTATAATTTAATATGTTATATATTATGTTTATTTTATAAAAGAGTGCAAATTGTATATATACCAATGTATATAATTTTATTAATTAATCACAAATAATTCACACAATGGACAAAATTCACTGATATATTATATATAAGTTAGTAACAATTACTCCAGTTGCTGACTTAAGAAAAATAAAACATCCCCTTTTATTTTCAGTTAAAAAGAGGTTCAAGAACCTCAAAAAATCCAGCCTTTATCTAGCTGGATTTTTCATTTTTTATTCTACAATTTTACTTTTTCTAATCTATAATTTTATTGTTTTATTATTCTATTGCTTGATTATTTTATTATTCTATGTTTGATTATTCTATTGTTTGATTATTTTATTGTTTTTCTATTTTATTATTTTTCCATTTTAATATTTGCTAATTAAATATTTTATTAATTTCTATATAAATATTTTTGTGGATTTACTGCTTTTCCATTAATACGTATTTCTAAATGTAAGTGATTTCCTGTGGAATTACCAGTAGAACCTACTAAAGCAATATTTTCTCCTGATGAAACTTGTTGACCTACACTAACTAGAATTTTACTACAGTGGGCATAATATGTTTCTATACCATTTCCGTGTGATATTATAACTAAATTACCATATGTTCCCATCATTGAAGCATGTGTAACAACACCATCTGCTGTAGCCATTATTGGTGTTCCATTTGGTGCCGCAATATCTAGACCTGTATGTGCACCTGAACGTACATTTTCTATACTACCAAATCTTGATGTAATTATTCCTGAAATAGGTGTTGTAGCTAAATAAATTCCATTAACTGTTCTTTTCTCTTTATCTATATAATTATCTACTGATGATTCAATTTCCTGTTTTGCTAAAACCATATTTGTAGTTTCTTCAATTTTATGTGCATCATCAACATTAATTGTATAATACTCACTAATTCCAATTTTTGAATCAAAATTTTCATTATGTTCTTCTTTAATTTCAGCAACAAGCTGTTCAGCTTCTTCTAAAGTATTTAAATAACCCATAGTTTCATTATTAAAAGTAACTGCGTAATACTTATATGTTATTTCTGCATTTTGTTTTAATGAATTTATAAGTTCATCTTCATTAGTTTGCTCTTTTCTACTTACAAGTTCTAGTTTATATTCTGGAAATTGATTTATTGTAACAAATGCAACATTTCCTGTATGTGCTAAAATTTCATTGTTAATTCTTGTTTGAAAATCGGTTTTATCCTTCACATATCCAACAATTTCTCCTGATATTGTTACTGCATATGATGGTTTATATTTAGTTAAAATTATTGCTATTATACCTATTAATAATAGAAAAAATAAATTTATACATTTAAAAGATTTTTTCGCATGATATATTATTTTTCTTTTTAAAATATAAGTCACCTTCCTTTGTTTTCCTTAGCAAACTTTTTATATTATACCACATATTATCTCCAATTGCAAATTTAACATTCCAAGAAAAATTTTCCTTTGTTATTAATTTTACAATTACATTTCATAAAAATAATCCATTATACCATTATAAATTCCCCATGCTAATCTATTCTGATAATCATCCTCTAATAAAAGTTTTTCTTCTTCTGGATTTGATAAGAAGCCACACTCTACAATACTAGTAGGAATTTCTACATGCTTAACAATATAGATATTATCTATTTTCATTGCAACTCTTTTATTTTCTTTTTGTATTGAATCATTCAAATTACTTTGTATGCTTTTGGCTAAGTTCATACTTTGCTCATTTCCCTCTTTATAAAATGTTTGCCATCCATAATATTGTTGTTGTGGAATTTTATTTAAATGAATTGAAACAAATATATCTGCAGAACTTTCATTACCTATTTTTACTCTATTATGTATATCTGAAATTTTTTTCTGTTTTAAAGTTTTACTATCTACATCATAGATTGCATTTTCATCAGACCTTGTTAATATTACTGTTGCTCCACTTTGTTCTAGCAGAGTTTGAACTTTTAATGCAATTTTTAGGTTTGTTTCTGCTTCTGTTGTTCCATTACTACTTTGTGCACCGCTCATCTGGGATTCCGTGACCGTGCATCTAAAACTATTACTTTGTTTGAGACTGGGAGATTAACAGTTTCGACTGTTTGTGTTCCTGTTAAAGAACTATTTACTAAGAACACTGTTAATGAAACACATATCATGCTTGTTATTAAAATTAATCTTTTTTTACTCAAAATAATCATAATTAAAAACACCCCTATTATAATATATGAAGTGTTTTTATTAATTATTCCACTATTGATTTTATATGCGTATTTTTAACTGTCCATTATTCTATTGCCCTACACTTTACAATTAATCTAGTTTTTCCACCATCACTACAAGTTATTAATGTCATTTCCCTTTTTCCATTTGTTATCTGACTTGTACATGCCACATCTGTTGGTTGAACTATAAACTTATTATAAACCTTGTATTGTAGCACTTTTCCTGTTTTATCTTCTAACTCCACTATATCTCCATTTTGTATTTTGTTTAACTTACCAAAAAATATATCTTTCCCATCATAATTATGTCCAACCACGCAATAATTTCCTACTGAATTAGGTTCTCCTCCCCAAAACTTGTTAAGAGAAATTTTTAACAACTCATCTGTAGACTCAGATAATACTGGATACTTAATTTCAAGTGATGGAATATTCAAAATAGAATCCACTTTATATTCTTTTCCGCTATCTGTTTTATACACAGTATTGAACTTATCCAACTGTTTTGGATGAACCTCTTCAATATTATCATTTAAAGCCACAACTAATGTATCATCATTTATAACTGTAGTATCAACATCTGCTATATTACCCAATATATCTTTTGATATAGCTTCGCCCTTTCTCCTATCATATTCAGAATATATAAGATAAATTATTAATGCTAAAACAATCAATACTGATAATATAAACATAGTTTTATAAAATATCTTTTTTCTTTTCAATTTAGGTGTTACATACACTTTTTCATTTACTAATATCTGATTCATATAAAAACCTTTCCTAATAATCTAATTATATTATAACATTACCATTCAACTCGCACAATATCTTTACCACTTTTTTATAGTACTCATCCACCAATCCCTCAAACTCAAATCTACTTCTTCACTTAAATTTCTCTTTTTTCCCCACACAATTGAAAATAATCCCTAACTACTCAAAATTCTCAAAAGCAAACAAATACTCAACTTATCTCCTTCCTCGCTCGGAGAAAAAAATTTGTTACTTTTGAAAAAACAAAGCTCCGACCTGAGCCCTAAAACATCTAACCCAAGTCATTATCGTAACAAGTCCAATAAACCCAGTAAGCACTCCACCGCGTTTGAAAGAGTTTGTTTTTTCAAAAGTAACAAATTTTTTTCTCTCGGTGCCAACCCCAAAAAGGAATCCTACAACCACTCACATATTCTCTCAAAATCCCCCATACTCAAATTTTCACCTCTAACATTCACATCAAATCCAAGCTCCCCAAACATTTTTCTAGCCTCATCCTTACTTTTCAAAACCCCTCCATTTACTAAAGAATTCATCAAAGTCTTCCTTCTCTGCATAAAACTAACTTTAACCACCTTAAAAAACAAATCCTTATCCTTTAATTCTAAAGCCGGAGCACTTCTAATATTTAGCTTAATAACCTCAGATTGCACCTCTGGTTCAGGAATAAAAGAATTATTATCAACCACCATTATTTTCTCAGAATCTGCATAATAATACACACAATATGTAATAGCGCCACTAAATTTATCTCCAGGAACAGCAATAAGCCTTTCAGCCACTTCCTTTTGAATCATTACAGTTATGCTTTTTATATCAAGTTCTTCCTCCAATAATTTCATAATTATCGGTGTAGTTATATAATATGGTAAATTTGCAACAATTTTTGCATTTAAAAAATTGTTGTTTTCCTTTTCTTTTTTTATTATTTCACCTAAGTTAACTTTTAAAACATCCTCATTAATCAGTTCAAAATTATCATACAAACTAAATCTATCATTAAGAATTTTTATCATTCTTTCATCTAATTCTATAGCAATAACTTTTCCTGCTTTTTCTAACAACTTTTCAGTTAAAGTTCCAAGGCCTGGTCCGATTTCAATTACTAAATCTTGCTTACTAATTTCTGATGAGTTTACTATATTATTTACAACATCTTCATTAATCAAAAAATTTTGTCCAAGATTTTTATTTGCTGTTATTCCATATTTTTTCATTATATATTTTGTTTTATTTTCTAAATCTGATACTATCATAATTACACTCTCCTAAATATATACTATCAGTATTTTATATTAATTTTATTATAATTTCAATCCATATATTAAATTCCTATGAATTAATTATTTATTTTATAAAAACAAAAAACGCGTTCTTGATAATTCAGTAACGCGTCTTAAAATATTCACCTTATTAACAAACAATTTTTCTTCGCCGATAAGTCCTGTAAAATATCTAAAACATTAATTGGAGAAACTTTATTAATTTTTAATAATTCCAAAACTCTATCTGCTGCCTCTTCATTTTCTATACAGTTGAAAATTTCCTTTTTTTCTTCACTTATTACATTATTGTTTACATATTTTTTTACAACTTCTATGCCATATTTATGCTTTTTATTCTTCTTCTCAACAATATTACTAATAATTTTATAATATTTAAGTTCTATTTTTCCCTTACTTGAAAAATGTTCAACATCATTAAAATTTAATGATGTTCCACCATAAAATTCTTTGATTGTTTCCATACAAAAACCTCCTGTTTATGTTATTGTTTAATATCACTATATTCTATAATTGCCTACATTTCAAGCATTTTCGTATGTCAAATTCTTGTTAAATCTTACTTTTATTTACTCAATATTATAAAATTCGACAGCATTTATCTTTTTACTACACTACAAATTTCTTTATATATTTTGTCTTCAACATTTTTTACTTCAAGCAAATTAACCTTTTTTCCCATCTCATCTAATAATTTTATATCAGATGTTAATTCATTTAACATTTCTGATAAATTATTACTATTTAATTCAGAATTTAAAATTACTTTTGCTCCACCTAATTTTTCTACTACTCTTGCATTATCTTCTTGCCTATTAGCTCCTACGCTTGGTAATGGTATAAAAATTGCAGGCTTACACATTATTGCAAGCTCAGTTATTGTCATTGCACCGCTTCTAGCAATTACCAAATTTGAAAGTGCATACATTTCTTCCATATTGTAAATATAAGGTAGAACTTTGCAATTTTTAATCTTGTTAATATCCATACTATTTTTTGCAAGTTCTTGTTTTATTATATCAAATTGTTTTTGACCTGTTGCCCATACAATTTGATAATTTTTATTTTTTCCTTCTTTTAAAATTCCTATTATTGCATCATTTATTGCTTTTGCGCCTTGACTTCCTCCAAAAACTAAAACAATTGGCAATTTGGAATTTAAACCTAATTCCTCAAATAATTCTTGTTTTCTTTTTTCTGTTAATTGGATTTTTCTAACTTTTGTAGGTGTTCCTGTAACAACAACTTCTTTCGCTTTAGGTAATCTTTCTTTAGCAGCTTCAAATCCAACCAATACCTTTGTTGCTTTTTTAGCAAACATTTTAACCGCTCTTCCTGGATAAGCATTGCTTTCATGTAATACCGAAGGAATTTTGTTAGCGGTTGCTGCTGCAAATACCGGTCCACAAATATATCCTCCGGTTCCTATAACAACATCTGGTTTAAATTCTTTTATATATTTTTTAGCAAGTTTAGTACTATTAACTGTTTTTATAATATTTTTCAAATTTCTTATTGATATTTCCTTTTTTAATCCATATGCTTCTAATGTTTTTAATTTGTATCCAGCTCTTGGCACTAAATCTGTTTCTAATCCTCTTGAAGTCCCAATAAAAATTATCTCTGAATCAGGCTGTTCTTTTTTTATTTTATTTGCTATAGCTATCCCTGGGTTTATATGTCCCCCAGTACCAGCTGCTGAAATTATTACTTTCATATAATCCTCCTTTTTAAGGAATTGGGGAAGGAATTGGGGACGTTTTTCTTTTCCTTCTTTACTAATAAATATAATTGCTAATAATTTATGTTTATTAAGAAGGAAAAGAAAAACGTCCCCAATTCCTTCCCCAATTCCTTCCCAAATTCCTTTCCAAATTCCCTCACACCTTAGAACCTGCTCTAGAAATATTAAGCAGTATTCCAACATTGCACAATAATATAAGTAATGCTGTTCCACCATAGCTGAAAAATGGTAAAGCAATACCTGTTGTAGGTATTGAAGCTGTTACAACTGCAATATTTATTATTGCTTGTGCACCAATTAAAGTTGTTATACCTATTGCTATTAGACTACCAAACATATCTGGGGCTTTCATTGCTATAAGAATTCCCCTCCATATGAATATAGCAAACATTGCTATTACGAAAGCACATCCTATAAAGCCTAATTCTTCTGCTAGTATTGCAAATATGAAATCATTGTGTGGTTCTGGTATATATAAATATTTTTGTTTACTTTCGCCTAAACCAACTCCAAAAAATCCTCCTGAACCAATAGCATATAAACTCTGAACCATTTGGTATCCAGTACCTTGTGCATCAGCCCATGGGTCAAAATATGTAGCAATTCTATCTAATCTAAATCCACCTTTTCCAGACATTTGCAATAAACCGATTACTCCAAAAATGCCTGAAACGCCAACTATACCAGTATTAACAAAGTGTGACATTTTGCATCCTGCCATTACCATCATTGTAATAGTAATTATTCCTATAACTAAAGATACACTAAGATGGTTTTGTACTAAAAATAATATTCCTATTGGCGGTACAACAAAACAAAGTGGTTTTAAAAATCCTTTTTTAAAATTTGTTAATTCTGATTTATGATCTGATAAATATCCTGCATAAAATATTATTAAACCTATTTTTGTTAATTCTGATGGTTGGAATTGAGTAAATCCTAAGTTTACCCATCTTGTAGCACCTTTTACTGAAACTCCTAATCCTGGTACTAAAACCAATAGCAGAATTATCCATGATGCGTGATATATTAACCAATAATATTTTTTGTAAAATCTATAATCTATTTTAGAAATTATAAACATTAAAACAACACCAACTATTGCAAAAGCAAATTGTTTCCTTACATATGTATAGCTATCTCCTGTTGTTGATAATGCAGAAGGTGCACTTGCTGATAATATCATTATTATTCCCATTGCAAGCAGTACAAGCACTGTAATGCATAGTGTAAAGTCAAATTGATTATTTACAAAATTAGAAACTTTTTTCACTTTTTTTCGCATTTGTAATCTCCTTATATTTTTTATTATTCATATATTTTTTAATACTAATAATTCCACAATAGAATGTATTAAAGTACTCATCTTAAAATTATCCTAAAATTAGATAATATTAATTGCCACAATAGAAAGTATTAAAGTAATTATACTAAAAATAGAAACAATCTTATTTTCCTTCCATCCACACAATTCAAAATGATGATGTATAGGTGCCATTTTAAAAATTCTATTACCAGTCTTTTTAAAATATGCTACTTGCATCATTACAGAAACTGTTTCAATTATTGGAATAAAAGCCAATACTATTAATATAATTGGTATTTTTAAATATAATGCCATTCCTGCGATTGCCCCGCCTAAAAGAAGAGAACCTGTGTCACCCATAAATACTTTAGCTGGATGTAAATTAAATAATAAGAAACCTAAACATGCTCCTATCAATGTACATCCTAGTAGTGTTACCTCTTTAACTCCAAGAATAATACTTATTACTGTTAATGCTGTAATTATAATTGTTGTTACACTTGTAGACAATCCATCAATACCATCTGTTAAATTTATTGCATTTGTTGTAGCTAGTAATACAAATATTGCAAATGGTATATAAATCCAAATTGGCAAATTAATATATTGTTTTATAATTGGAATATATGTTTCAGTTCCTAGTGATAATATTTTCACTAGATATAATGTAAATGCTACTGCCACAATTAATAACCCAAACATTTTATATGCTGGTTTTAACCCTTCTGTATTTTTAAAAACCAATTTTTTAAAATCATCTATAAACCCTATTAATCCAAAACCAACTGTTACACCTGCAAGTGGTATTAGATTTTTAGCTATATTAGGTTCTGCTACATTGTACATTTTGTATAAAAATGCTGTAATTGCTACAATAGTTAATGCAATTACAATTCCTCCCATTGTGGGAGTCCCTTGTTTTTTTAAATGTGATTGTGGTCCATCATCTCTTTCTATTTGACCTACTTTCAATCTTCTCAATATTGGTATTATTATTATTGAAGCAATTACACTTAACACAAATGCCAATAAGACCACTTTTATTTGAAATTCCATCTTTTGAGTTAACCCCTTTCCTATACTTTAATTCCTATATTTTGCCATCTATTATATCATTTACAATTATTCTTTCATCAAAAGGATGTTTAACCCCATTAATTTCTTGATATGGCTCATGTCCTTTACCTGCAAGCACTATTATATCATTTTTATTAGCCATTTTTATTGCATATTTTATAGCTTCGATTCTATCTACTATACATATATATTTGCCTTTTGTTTTTTTCATTCCTTCTTCTATTTGTTTTACAATTTTTTCTGGCTCTTCAGTACGTGGATTATCTGAAGTTATTATTGTAAAATCAGCAATTTTTCCAGAAATCTCACCCATTAAAGGTCTTTTCCCAGAATCCCTATCTCCTCCACATCCAAATAAGCTTATTACTCTACCTTTTGTATAAGATTTTACTGCAGATAATATATTTTCCAAGCTTTCTGGAGAATGTGCATAATCTATCATAATAGTTAATTCTTTTTTATTTTCTACTAATTCACTTCTTCCTGGAACTTTTAAATCTAATAATGCTTCTTTAATTTCTTCAGCACCACAACCTAATTTTGTAGTAATAGCTATAGCAGCTAGTGAATTATATACACTAAATCTTCCCGGTATATCTATTTTTATTCTTTCATTTCTAGTTCCAATTTTTACTTTATAATCAACAAATGAATTTGTTATAGTTATGTCTTTTGCAAGTAAATTACAATAATTATCAATTCCATAAGTTGAAATATTTTTGTCTGGTAATAGTCTTGGTATTTTTGCAGTTTGAAGATCATCACTATTTACAAAGCCTATTTTGCACATATCAAATAATTTTAATTTAGATTCAAAATAGTCCTTCATATCAGGATGTTCTTTGGCACTAATATGGTCTTCTGAAAAGTTTGTAAACACACCTATATCAAAATCACAACCAGCAACTCTGTGTAATTTTAAACTTTGTGAAGATACTTCCATTATTACAACTTCACAATTTTCTCTTGCCATTCTACTAAATAATTGTTGTAATTTAATACTTTCTGGAGTTGTTCTATCACTATCTTCTAATTTCTCATCACCAATATATGTAGCAATAGTTCCAACTAATCCAACCTTTTTACCTGCTTTTTCTAATATTCTTTTAACCATGAAACTTGTTGTAGTTTTACCTTTTGTTCCTGTTATTCCAACTAACTTAAACTTTCTAGAAGGATTATCATAAAAATTGCATGCACAAATTGCTAAAGCAAGCCTTGTATCTGGAGCCAAAATTAAGGTTACTTTATCCATTATTTCTTTTAATAACTTTTTATCTGCATCAATACTTGCAATTACAGCTACCGCTCCTCTTTTTATTGCTTCTTTTATATAATTATGACCATCCACATCAAAACCTTTTATAGCAACAAATAATCCATTTTCTTTAATGTTTCTTGAATCACTATCTATATTAGAAATATCTATATTTAAATCACCTTTTACTTTTAAACCTTCTAGGGTTGATAATATGTTTTTTAATTCCATATGAAACCTCCATTTAATTTTTTTCTATTATATAACTAAATTTTAAATTTGCCAATAGGAGCTAGAACTTTTAGCAAATTTTTCGTTACTTTCATTTAATCATACAAATTGCATTTACTTTACAGAATTAAATTCAACTTTTTGCTTAGCGATTTTTCGTTATTAAATTGAATTCGACTTTTTACTTTATGATTATTCCACAATCACACTTCCACCTTCTAATATTTGCACCCCACTATTTGGAACCTGTTTTGAAATAACATAATCATCTGAAACCTCTGTTTCTTCATTTCTAAGTGTAATTTCTAACCCAACATCTCTCAAAGCCTTTTTAGCCTCTTTATATGTAAGCCCTACAACATTTGGAACATCCACATTCATTTTTATATCTTCACTAGAAATATTATCTTTAGATACTTCTAAATAAGGTAAAACCTCTGTTAAAATTTGCGAAGCAACAGGAGCTGCAACTCCACCACCTCCATGTCCTCCTTCCCCAGTTGGATTATACATAACAACTAACACAACCAACTGTGGATTAGACACAGGAGTCACTCCCACAAAAGAAGCAACATACTTATTTGTATTTACACCATCTTCTGATGTTCCAGTTTTTCCACCAATAGAATATCCCTTCACTTGAGCATTTTTTCCAGTTCCTTCTGATACAACACTTTCCATCATACTTAAGATTTTTTTTGAAGTTTCTTCAGATACAACTCTATCCTTTTTTACAGTTTCAACATCTGTAACTTCACCAGTTTGGCTATCTACAATCTGCTTTACAATTCTAGGTTTAATATATGTTCCGCCATTTGCAATAGTAGAAACAGCTGTACACATTTGAATTGGAGTTATTTCAAATCTTTGACCAAATGCTATTGTTCCGCAACTCTACTGGACCAACCTTGTCTTCTGCTAAAAAAATACTTCCTGCCTCACCAGGTAAATCAATTCCTGTTTTATTTAAAAAACCAAACTTTTGCAAATATGAATAATATGTATGAACTCCAAGCTTTTGACCAATTCCTATAAATACAGGATTACACGAATTCATTAAAGCTTCTCTTAAACTTTGTGCACCATGTGGTCTATAATGTCTCCAACATTTAATACGTACCCCTGCAATTTCTATTGAACCACTACAATTAAACTCTCCCTTATTATCAGTATTTGTAATTCCTTCTTCTAATGCTGCAGATGCTGTAATTAATTTAAAAGTTGAACCTGGTTCATACCCATCTGAAATTGCTCTATTTCTCCACATTTGTTGTAAAAGAGCAGACTTTTCTTCTTTTGTTATATTATCCCAATTATTTTTAAGCTCTTCACTATTTACTGTATATGGATCATTCAAATTATAATTTGGATAACCAGCCATTGCCAAAACATCACCATTATTTGGATTCATTACTATAACACAACCGCCATCTGTACATTGATTATCTATACATGCTTCTGATAAATACTTTTCCGCAATACCTTGAATTGTAGCATCTATAGTTAAAACCAAATCATTTCCATCAATTGCAGATTCATAATCTTCTCCTTCTTTTAGAATTGTATTTCCTTTAGCATCGGTTATTTTAATAATTTTTCCTGTCTCACCTTTTAATTTAGAATCATAAAGAGCCTCTATTCCATCCAATCCTTGATTATCACTTCCACAAAATCCTATAATTTGAGAAGCTAAATTATTGTATGGATAATACCTTTTTGTATCTTCATCCACATTTATTCCTGTTAAAATATTATTTTGTTCCATCCATCTCATTAGTTCATCCGCTTGTTCTTTTTCGACTTTTCTAGCAATTGTTTCAATAGAACTTCTTTTAGAAACTTTTTTTAATGTAGTTTCATAATCCACATTAAAAATCTCTGATAAAGCCTTTGCGACCTTTTCTTTATTCTCTTTAGCTATATTTACCGGATTAACTGTAATTGTTCTTACTGTAGCACTTACTGCTAGTACTTTTGTACCTGTTGCATCATAAATTGTACCTCTTTTAGGATTAATTTTTCTATCAAGGGTGTGTTGTACATATGCCATATACTTCAATCTATCACCATCTATGAATTGAATCCATGCAATTCTACCAATCATTAGAGTTGCCACTAAAAATACTACAATTATTGCATTTCTCATTCGTTTTTTTCTAGTCAAATTTCCCTTTTTCTCAATTTGACTAATTTTAAATTTATCTTTCTTTTTTTTAGCCTTTTTAGCCATTTTTCTAATGTTGCTCATTGCATTTTCCTCCTTAGAACAGTATATGTGAGAAAAAATGTGGTTATGCACAATTGACCCCCCACTTCCCCCCTCCCTCGGAGAAAGAAATTTTTACTTTTGAAAAAACAAATTCCGACCTAAGCCCCCAAACATCTAACCCAAGTCATTATCGTAACAAGCCCAACAAACACAGTACGCACCCCACCGCGTTTGAAGGAATTTTTTTTTTCAAAAGTAAAAATTTTTTTTCTCGGCACCCCCCAAAAAAAACAAAAAAAATTACCACCCCCGCCAAACACTTCATCAAAAAAATCACAAAAAACCCCTCATCCCCTCTAGCAACCCAAAATCTTTTATGATATAATTCAATAAAAAAAAGGAGAATCCCATGTACAGACAAACTTACCTAGAAGTCGATTGTGAAAAACTAAAAAACAACATAATCGAAATCAAAAAAAATTACCCAGACTATAACTACTACTTCGGAGTAGTAAAAGCCAACGCCTACGGTCACGGAAGCTATATAATTAACAGCCTAATAGCCGGAGGAATAAACTATTTAGCAGTTTCTTCATTAGAAGAAGCACTAAACCTAAGAACCTATAACACAGAAATTCCAATACTAATCCTAGAACCTATTCACTTAAACCATATTGAAACTTGTATTCAAAACAACATCACAATAACAGTCTCTAACACAGAATACTTTAAAAACTTACTAAAATCAGAACTATCAAACGCCCTAAAACTACACATAAAATTAGACACCGGTATGAGCAGACTAGGAATTCAAACTAAGGAAGATTTTAATTTTATAATACAAAACATTCCACAAAACCCAAAACTATTCTTAGAAGGAATCTACACACACTTCGCAACAAGCGGAATATTAGACAAACATTGGGATGACCAATTAGAAAAATTCGAAAAAATCACCCAAGACATAGATTTATCAACAATTCCAATAGTGCATATGGGTAGATCTTTAACACTTGTTAATCATCCAAAAATACCATTTTGCAATGGTATTAGACTTGGAATAATAATGTATGGAATGTCTCAAAGCATGCCAAAAGCCACAGGACTTAAAGCCTTTCTTAGAAACATTCGTAACAATCATACTAAGAAAAAACTAAATATCAGCCCAACAACCACTACAAACAATTTAAAATTACAAACAGCAATAACTTTATACAGCGAAGTTATTGATTTAAGAAAAATAAAGAAAAACGATTTTGTTGGATATGGTGCTTCATACATTGCAAATGCAGATTCAATAATTGCAACTATACCTATTGGATATGCAGATGGAGTCCCAAGAAAAATAAAACATGTAGTTATTAATAACACAAAATACAATGTTGTAGGTGATATATGCATGGACATGCTTGCTGTTAAAGTTGATGATACTGTTAAATTAGGTGATAAAGTTATTTTAGTTGGAGGCGACAAATTACCTGTAAAAACAGTTGCTAACGAATGTGGTATTAATAGTTATACTCTATTTACAGGGATTACAACTAGAGTTCCTAGAGTTTATAAAACAAAAAATGACTCTGTTGAAATCAAATATTAATTAAAATAATGAATGGTTTATAGGCACTTCCAATTTAAAAACCTAAATAAAATACACAAGGGAAAGAATATGGATTTTGAAATTTTAATAATCGGAACAGATGCAAATGCCTATTATATGGCAAGATGCTATCATGAAATATATAATAAAAAAGCAAATTTACTTGGCAAAAAGCCAATGATATATACAAAATATACAAATATTTTGAATGTTATTTATAATGATAAAATCTGGACAGAGGAAGGTTTTCTAGATGCAATTGAAGACTTTAGAAAACAACACCCTAACAAAAAAATTCTTTTAATCAGCTCTAATGAAACATACGCAGAATTCATCAGTAAAAATAAGGATAAAATACATAAACAATTTGTCCACAATTATCCTAGTATAGATATAATAAACAGTCTTATTATGAAAGAAACTTTTTATAAAACATACGAAAATTCTGTACTAGATTTTCCAAAAACTGTTTATTATAATTGCAGTAATCCAACTGAAATATCAAATAATTTTACATTTCCAGTAATTATAAAACCAAGTAATGTTATTGAATATAATCATATAAATTTTGAAGGTAAAAATAAAATTTATAAAGTCGATTCTATGGAAAAATTAATTGAAACAGTTAATAAAATAGTAGAAAATGGCTATACAGATACATTAATTTTACAAGAATTTATTCCAGGTGATGATAGTTATTTATTTGACAGTGTTGTTTATTGTGGTAAAGATAAAAAAGTGAAATTAATATCTTTTGCTCAAATAGGTTTACAAGAACATTCCAAAACAATGGTTGGAAATGCTGCTGTTCTGATAAATGGATTTAATCAATATGGCGATAATTCTGAAATGATACAAAATATTAAAACATTCATGGAAGACATTGGATATCAAGGTTTTGCTGAATTTGATATGAAATATGATTATAGAGATAAAAAATTTAAAGTACTAGAAATAAATGCAAGACAAGGAAGATGTAGTTATTATATTTCTCCTCTTGGATATAATTTAGTTAAAGTTTTGGCTGATGATTTAATTTATAATAAAAACATGGATTTTAAGGTTATAGATGATGAAGTATTATTATCATTTGTTCCAAAAGGTGTTTTGAAAAAATATATTGAAAATCCTGTATTTAAGAAAAAAGCTTTAACATTATGGAAAAAAGGTGTTGTTAATCCTTTAAAATACAAGAAAGATACTTGTTTTAAAAGAAAACTTTTGTTGGCAAAAAGACATTTAGATTATTATAAAGAATATAAAAATGGAGTATGGAATTGCCAGTAGGGACCGTCCCTACTGGCAAAAAAATTACCAAAAGGCTCCATTCCCTCTGGTAAAATTTTTATTCTACTGATTTTGTAAATCCTTTTATCAATTTTTCAAAAAATCCTAAGTCATCATCAATAATTACTTGCTCTGCTGCCGGAGCAACATAATCTTCTTTTGGTAAATCCACATATATCTTTTGGTTATTATTTAATTTTTGCATACCTATTTTATCTTTTGCAGCTTCTTCTATATTTTTCAGATTTAAACTATTTTCAATATTAACTTCTATTTGTTGATTTGTCTTACTTAAAGCTTCCATTTCCTTTTTATATTGCTCTTTTTTATTAAAACTTTCACTAATCAAAGAATTTTGATAACTGATAGCAAATAAAACTGAAAATCCTGTAATTAAAAACATTACAATTCTCAATTTTGGTTTAATATTAGTTTTATTTTTTCTTGAACCCTGCGTATCAGACTGTTTTTTATTTTTCCTAACACTAATTCGTGAATTATTATTTACATTTTCATTTTTATGTGTTATTTGCTTTTTTCTATATTCAGGAATATACTTTTCAGGTTCTTCTTTTTTGGGATATCTATTCCTATATGGTATATGTTCTGGGCTAAGTTTTCTGGGATTAGTATCATACTGATATCCGTAAAACCTATCTACCATCAGTTAGTTCACCTCACTCTTTTTCAAAAATTCTAAGTTTAGCACTTTGAGCTCTAGAATTTTGTTCTAACTCTTCATTGCTTGCTACAATTGGTTTTTTATTAATAATTTTTCCTAAAGATTTATAATTACACACACAATATGGCAAATCTGGTGGGCAAGTACACTTACCGAACAGCATCCATATATGCTTGTTTAACTGCTCTATCTTCTAATGAGTGGAAAGTTATTATACACAATCTTCCACCTTTTTTTAAACAATCTATTGAATCTTTTACAGTATTATATAAAGGTCTTAATTCATCATTAACCTCTATTCTAATAGCCTGAAAAGTACGTTTTGCTGGATGTCCATCTTTTTGTTTAGATTTCGGAATTGAGTTTTCAATAATTTTCACTAATTCATTTGTTGTAGATATTTCTTTTTCACTTCTATATTTGCAAATATTTTTAGCAATATTTTTAGCGAAACGCTCTTCTCCATATTCTTGAATTATTTGTGTTAAATTCTCCTCAGAATATGAATTAACTACATCTTTTGCAGTTAAAGATTGAGTCTTGTCCATTCTCATATCTAATTCATTTTCGCCAATATAACTAAAACCACGTGATTTTTCATCTAATTGATATGAAGAAACACCTAAATCTAATAAAATACCATCAACACCTTCTATTCCTAAATCATTAAGAATATTTTTTATATCATCATGATTGCCATGAACATATTTAACATTATGATATTGTTCTAAATTAATTTTTGCAGCTTTAAGAGCTTCTAAATCTCTATCAATTCCTATTAATAAACCTTTATCAGATAACTTACTTGCAATAACTTTGCTATGACCAGCACCGCCTAAAGTACCATCAACATATATTCCATCTGGAATGATATTAAGCCCTTTTATGCATTCATCTAATAATACTGGTTTATGCTTAAATTCTAACACAAACATCTTCTCCAATTCTAAAAACACATTAAATAGCATAATTAGTTGGTATTATAGAAAATACCAACTATAATGCTATTTTTTATTACTTTGTCTTTTGTTTTAACTTGATATTTTAGCATTCAAGCCTTGGTTATTATTAATAATATTGTCTTTTGTTTATAAAAACTTTTTTCTTTAGAAATTTGTAATTTCTTTTGTATTTCTTATTTTTTTCTAAAAGTATCTAATTTTATTATCTAATGTGTTTTGATAATTTCTTATGTATACTTAAATTTTTTTTCTTTTGTATATCTTAAAAATTTTATCTTTTGTATCTAAAAATTTTATCATAGGTAAATTTATATAAACTTTTGCAAGTTATATACCAAGCATAGTCATATTTTCAGCTATTTCATCAGCTGAAATATTTTCACTACTATTGTGTTTTTTCCACTTATCCTTGTCCCAGAATTCGATACGTGTTCCTACACCAATTATCACTACTTCTTTAATCATTGACGCATACTCTCTTAAATTACTTGCAACTAAAAATCTTCCTTGTTTATCTATCTCACACTCTACTGCACCTGATAGGAAAAACCTTACGAAATCTCTGGCATTTTTGTTGGTTAGTGGAAGTGATTTTAATTTTTCTTCAAAGTTAGTCCATTCATTTTTTGAAAACCCAAATAAGCAGCCATCTAAGCCTTTAGTAATTATGAAATTTTCACCAATATCTTCTCTTAATTTTACTGGCATTATTAATCTACCTTTTACATCTAGAGAATGTTCATATTCACCTATAAGCATTTTATGACACCTCGCTTACTTTTTGTACCACTTTGTACCACTTTGTACCACTTTTCTCCACTTACAATTGAATTGTAATATAACATTTTGCAAATTGCAATAGTTTTTCTAAATTTTTTTAATTTTACTTACTTTTGCAATAAAAATTATTACAAAACATACTCATTTGAGAAGTAAAAGAATAAGATAATTGTTTGCAAAAAGAGAATGTTAAAAAACACCCTCATGCAAAACATATTTAAAATTAAAATAATGATCATAACTATTCTCACACAATTTGCAATTTTTAATCCCAGTATTCACAAATACATTTCTACAATTAACCCAATTTATAAATTTATAGGCTTTTTGTGAATTATGCGTGTACATACACATTGCATATACTTTATTTTTGTTTAGGAAATTAACTACATCTCCAAATTCACCTTTTATAACCTTGAATTCACATGAACTATACTTATCAATACTCTTTAATTTTTCAATATGATCTATAATATCGCTTTCAAATAATTCATTTTCTTCATACATATAAATAATATTATCACATTTTTGTTCATCATGTTTATTATTAATATCAATATATTTATCTAATTTAGATATATCAATTTCTTCTTTAGGATGCATTTGAATAATATTATCATCAATGTAAAAATTTCTTATACATTCCTTTATAATTAATAAGATTAGAGATTCTGTACTGTATTTACTGTTCTCCTTATTTAAAATAATAATTGAATTTCTTGTAGATATTGGTTTTAGCATATTTTTTATACAATCTTTAACATTAGAACACTCTACTCCTATAACTCCAATTGGAACTTGGTAACAGCCTGTTTTTTTATCTTTATATTTAAAATTATTAATATTATTTTTTTCATCTTGCAATAATTCTTGTATTTCCTCAAATGTAATATTGCTTTTATTAATTTCGATTATCTTATTAATTTTGCATTGATTTTCATATAATTTTTCTTCAATATAATTCAATATATTTAGTGAAATATTTTTTTTATTATTAATAACATATTTTCTAAATGCACTTCTTGCTTTAACTATTTCGCTTTGTACAAATTCTCTGTCTTTTTTTATATATTGAATATTTATATCAATTTTATTTATCTGTTCTGTTTGTATTAAATAATAATTATTATTATCATTTCTAAATAATTTTTTTCTTAAAAATTTTGTAATTTTAGACAAAAAATTATCGTTTATTACTACCAATCCTTGTTCTTCCATTTTTCCTCCTTTGTTTAAATTTTTCCATTATAATCTTTATTAACTATAAACCAACTTATATAAATAGTCAAGTAAAAATCTAATCTATATAATAAAAGAAAAGCGCCAAAATTATAGCGTTTTTCTTTTATTAACTACATATGTACTTCCTTGTATACTCTTAGAAAGATGCTTAACTTGTGCACCAACCTCTCCAATTTCTAATATATTTTTAAAATTATCCCTATCAACTTCAACAACACCAATTGAAATAGATGTTAGTGGAAATTGTTCCATTGTCCCCTTTCTGTTTTCTACTTCTATATATCCTTTTTCTATATGCTCCTCTGTATAATAATTTAATACATTATAATCAAAATCTAGAATAATATTTTGACATAGCTTTTCATAATCATTATTTGATATTATAGCAATGAAATCATCCCCTCCTATATGCCCCACAAATCCTTTTTCTAAATCTATATCATGTACATTCTTTAGAATTGTTCTTGCTGTAAATTTAATAATTTCATCACCTTTTAAAAATCCATATACATCATTATATGCCTTAAAATTATCTAGATCCAAATATAACATAACAAACTTCTCTTTATTCATTAGTCTTTTTTTCATTTCAGCCTGAATTTGTACATTTCCTGGCAGACCTGTCAAAGGGCTTACTGTTCTATTAATATCTAATAATCTAATTAAATTTTTTATTGTATAGTATAAATACTGCTCATTAATAGGTTTTTTTATATACTGTTCTACTGATGCTTTAAAAACTTCTATTCTATGCAAATAATCTGTATTTGAAGAAATAACTATCACAGGTGTAATACGGTTATCATCATTTTCGCGTATTTTATTACATATATCTATTATATTAGTTTGTAATGTATCTTCATGTATTATTATTAATGCAGGAATATTTTTTAAAGCAATTTCCAATTTTTGTTCTTTTATATTGGTAAAACAAAAATTATCCTCTTCATAAAATAATGTATTTAATTTTTTAAATAAACTATCTTCACCGTCAATAATATATATTTCTTGTATCATTTGTATCTCCTACTCGCTATTTTGTCTTTTTGCACTTGTATTCCGTCATCAACTCGTTTTCATATGCGTTAATTTTTAAATAATTAGTTCCATCTTTTAATTGTACTTTAAATTCATATTCCTTAGCACCTTGAGGTATTCCTTCTACTGTGAACACTTCCTCATTTAAAGTATATTCTATTTTTGTTATTACATATTCATCAGTAACCTTTACTACAAAATTCCCGTCAGCAATAGAAACTTTTATTTCTGGTCCATTTGAACCAACTATTTTTTTAGAAATTGTTTCTTTATTACCTGTTTTATCAACTGCATTAATAATTATTTTTTTAGTTCCCTTTTGAATTGATATATCTTGTGTAATTGTTTTATTGTTCTCGTCTATTGCTTGAACCTTAACCTCTTCTTCGCCCTCCCATTGGTATGTTAAGTAATCTAATTCTGTTTCATCTGTTGCAGTTATACTTATTTTTCCAATTCCATTTACAATTGAAATTTTGGGTTTAGTTACATCATCAGCATCTGTAAAAGAAACTTCTATATTTTTAAATTTTGTTTTATGTCCTTCAACATCAATTACAACTATATCCAGTTTGTTATCTCCTTGTGGCATTTCAATTTCAGAATTAATATTTTTTTTACCTTCACATTTCAAAACAGTTGTACTTCCACCGTTCCAAGAATATTCAATTTTATTAATTCCAATATCACTTGCAACTTTTAAATCTACAGTACTACCATTTTTTTCAACATTTAATATAGGTTTTGAAAATGATTCATTATTTTTTAAGGAATTACTTAAATTATATACTCCCTCTCCTATAAAAATTAAAGAAATTATTATAATAGCTATAGCAAAAAATCTAATAATAGGTCTAATTTCCCTTGTTGAATGCCCTTTTTCATCATTTGTTATTAAAATTTGATTCATCAAATCACCTCATTTTATTCTTCTTAGATTATAGCATAAGTATGTTTTTTTTGTAAATATTTCTTTGTGTTTTTTTAGCAAACCTTAGCAACAATTACTGTCATATCATCTTTTTCTTTTCCGAAATCATTGTCAATTGCTTCTGAAATAATAATGTCAGCAATTTTTTGTACATCATCATTATTCATTTCTTCCAATAAGTATTTAAGCCATAATTCCTTATTTTGATAATCTGAATTAGACTCTATTATTCCATCTGAACACATTACAATAATATCACCTTTTTGAATATCTTTATCATAAACAATAAGTTCAATATCATCTAATATCCCTGTAGGCATAGAAATTGATTTTAATAATTGTACTTCTTTATTTCTTTTTACATAAGTTGGACATGCACCATTTTTCACAAATTCCATATTTTCTGCATATAAGTCTAAAATTGCAATATCTAAAGTTGCATACATATCTTCATCTTGCATATTTGATGCTAATGTTGAATTAATTAATTTTATTGATGTATCTCTTTTGAATCCTGAAGTCAATAACCTCTCTAACATTTTTATTGCTATTTTACTGCTTTTTCTAGCCTCAGGTCCTGAGCCCATTCCATCACTTAAAGCTATAAGATATTTTCCATCTTTAAGCTTTGTTTGTATACTTGTATCACCTGAAACAGGAGAACCATTTTTAGTAGATTTGGCAATTCCAATTTGAAGATTGTGTTTGTCTTTTGACATATATGAAAATTTGCATATATCTTGTTTTTTTCTTAATCCGCAAATTTGCTCACACAAACTCATTCTTTCATTTAATACTTTTGAAATAATTTGTCCTATTATTTTAAATGAACAATCACCACCATCAGTTTCTTCGCATGTTTTTATATATATAGTTGTTTCAAGCCTTCCTGTTTCTTCCTTTTTTATCGAAATATCCTCTATTTTTATTTGTCTTTGCCTTAAAAGTTGCATTATTTGTTGTTTTTCTTGTTTAAATTGTTCATCTTTAGAATCCTCTATATCATCTGCAATTTCAGCAATCATTTCAGAAACACCTTGTAATTGAGCGGAAACATTTTTTTTATTTTCTTCGATTTTCTTTTTATACACAAAATTAATTTTACTCATTTTAAAAGAATAATTTATTTTTTTAATCATTTCCGAAATATCTTTTTCTATATTCTCATTATCATTTTCACCATCTGCATCAAAACCAACAATATAATTATTGTGGTTTGCAAATATCTCTACTAATTGTTTTTTGGTAATTATCGTGTTTATTAATAATGATTTAAATATATCAGATACTATTTCATCTGAATAATATATTTCTTCATACAATGAATTTTCATTAATTTCTTCTATATTAGAATGTAATTCTTTAATAAATATTTCTTGATTTTCTTTTTCAATTTTTGTAAGTTCATCATCTACAACCGTTGCTGCCGTTTGTGTGTAGCTTTTTGCTAATTCAGAAATTGTTTCAGAAATACTTGTTAATTTTCGTATTGTTTCCTTACTACCTTCTAAGACCCTTCCTGTAGTTTCTGGTAATAGTTTTGAATTAGTAAATAAATCCTCAATTGCAAATTCAACTTTTTTAGGTATTAGTAATAACCCAAGTGATGCAATTAATATTTCTTGGAATACTATTACTGGAATTATATTTCCATTTGATACATATGTAAGTAATGTATTTCCTAAAACGAATCCTATAATTACACCTGGTTTTCCAAATCTGCTAAATAATCCTGCAAGTAATCCAGATATTGCAAATGCTGCTATCATAATAGGATTGCTACCATCTATAATTCCTAGAACAATTCCTATTGTTATTCCACCTGTTGCACCAACTAACATTCCATTTTTCCATCCTAAGATTAAAACCACTAATATACATAATATGTTTTTTACGGAAAAGCCAAAAATGTGTACAGGAGTTAGTGCAGAAAATGCAATAGTAATCATCATGCTAGCACCCATTAATTCTTCTATTGAAAATACCTTCTTGTATTTATAATCTCTTATTACTGTAATTGAGTTAACAAATATTTTGTAAAAAATAAACACAACTATTGATTGCATAATTCCAAGTAATAAATCATATAAATAAAATGTGCCAAATGCTATTGGGGCAATTTGAACAAGTAAACTAGAACTTAATACATTCTTACCAATTTTTCTTCTTTCATTACACTCATCTTGTATTTTTGTTTTAAATATAAATAAACTTACCAAAAATACTATAGAAGTAATTATATAATTTATTAGTCCATCTGTACCAAAGCCAATAAATGTTCCTACACAAGTAACTATGTATACAATTCCAATTGGTATGGCATTACTCAATGTTGCAGCAACTATTGCAAGTGCAAAAGGAGCTAGTCCGTAATGAACTACTACCACCAAAACTTACCATAGATATCATAAATGATATTATATATAGTAATATGTTTTGTTTTACAAAGAATTTTTTTATTAATTCTCTAAATTCTTCCATCTTATATAATTTTACATCCTTATTTTGACTTTTTCCTTTTTCAAAGTCTTTTGCTATATTTTGAAACATCCTTACCACCTCTATACTTTTTTTCTTCACATATTTTAATACATAAATATGTACTTTTTTTGTCGGTTTTAATATGTAAATTGAAAAAAGTTTTTTACATATTGTGATATATTTTTAGTAATTGCTATTTTTTATTGTTTTAATATACAATTTACTTAGCATATTTTATCTTAATTTTGTGAAAAACACAATATGTTGGCATATGTTTTTTTTGAAAAGTTGTTACTATTTAACTCTTTTTAATGTATGAAAAATAAATCAAAAAAACTTATCCCCTAGCAACTTTTTTTTAAAGTTGCATATACTTTATTAAATATGAAAAATAATAAGTGGGTGATTTTTTTGAATGATGATATGTCTGAAATAATAAAAAATTTTAGTCAAATACTAAACAATCAGCAAATGCCTGATAATATAAAAAATATATTAAATTCTATGAATAATAATTCTAACACTAATTCCGGCACTAATCCTAACAATTTTTCTAATTCCAATAATAATACATTTAAAAATAATACTTGTAATAAGTCACAAAACAATAATTTTCAAAACACTACTCCGCAAAATAACCACTCACAAAATGGCAACCCACAAAATAATAACTCACAAAGTGGTAAACCACAAAATAATAACTTCAACACAAATTACAATAAGTCTTTTACTAATAATTCCAGTAATTTAAATAACACATCTGCGAACAAATCAAACTGCCAAAATTCATACAATAATATTAATTCTTTTGGCGATTTTGACATGAATACTATATTAAAAATGCAAAAAATAATGAGTTCACTTAACAATGATAAACAAAATGATTCTAGAACCAATTTATTAATATCTTTAAAACCATATTTGAAAGATAGTAGAAAAAATAAGGTTGATCAATATATTCAGTTAATGAAAATGGGAAAAATATTTGAAATACTGAATCCTTCAGGTGGTGATAATAAACATGTATAGTTTTAGATTACCATTTATACAGCCTGCTTTTTCAAATACAAATAATTCTTATAGAAAAAACTTTAACTCTTCTGAATTTAAAACACAATATCAAATTAATTCTGAATATCAATTATGTGCAAATAGTAAGCCAAATTATAAACAAGCTTTTTGCCAGAATTTTCAAAAAGAACATACTAGTACACAAAAATCAAATTTAAATAATTCCTTAAACGAACCCATATATTCAAAAAATAAATGTGAAAATGAAAACACTAGAGTATTACAACCTTCTAAATTAGATAATGTATTATTTGAAATATTTGGATTAAACATATATTTCGATGATGTATTAATAATTTGCATTTTACTATTTTTATATCAAGAGGGAATTCAAGATGAATATTTATTCATTTGCTTAATATTGTTGTTATTAAATTAATTTGGTAAATATACACATAATTTGTTAGAATGCTAAAAAATGCGAAAAACAAGCTATGTTTTTCGCATTTTTTAGTATTGTTTTTACATAATATATATTACTCAATAACAATCTCATCTTTATTAGACAAATATGAATTAGTTTTAATCTCTCCATCTGCGAATTCATCTTTTTCACATTCTCTAACTATGTTAGAAATCCTAATTTGTGTAGCTTCAATATTTCCTGCCGAAATTATTGCTTCTTTATTTCCTTTGGCTCCAGCATGTGCTAACCCTCTTAAAGTTCCAAGAATAACTATGTTTTCTCCTGCAATTACTTCTGCACCACAATTAACATCTCCAAGTACTACAATACTACCTTCAAATTCAATTTTTTGTCCAGACCTTAATGAGGTTCTAATAAATTTAGTATCAGATGTTGCAATTTCCTTTTTAAATGGCTTACGAATACCATATAAACCTAATCTTTTCGAACAATCAAATTCAACATCAACATCAAAATATTTATCTACTATTTTTTGTATTTGATAAATATCCCTATTTTTAAATTCCTTACCAATAACTGAAATTCGTGGTTCAATATCATTATATATATTTTTTAATTCAGGCAACTTTTTCTTCAATACATTTACAAATTCTTTTTCATCAATATCGTTACTTGCCTTAATAGTAATATGTCTTTTTTTCAAATTAAACCCTATACCACTATTCATTATTCTTCATCCTTTCGTATCAAGTACTATCTTATTACTTGCACACTTGGTATTGCATGCTGTGGTTCTTCAATTTCACCTGCATTCATCCCAAAATATTCTGCAAAAATATCTCTTGCAACTTCTGCTGTATAACCACCATGTGTAACATTTTCAACAACAACTACTACTGCAATTTCTGGATTATCATATGGTGCAAATCCTGCAAACCATCCATTTGTTTTAGTTCCAACTTGTGCAGTTCCTGTTTTTCCTGCAACTTCTATATTAAATTTAGAAAATGTTGAATATGCAGTTCCGCCAGACTCACTTGTAACACCTTTCATTCCCTCTAATATTGCCTTTAAGTTCTCCTGTGAAATATTTAAATTTTTATTTTCTTCATCTGAATCAAAATTTAATTTTTTATTAACATATTCATCAATTTCCTGTTTTGACATTTCATTACCATTACTATCTATTACAGTTTTTACTAGAGTTACATCAATATTATTTCCACCATTTGCAAGCATACTAATATATTTAGCCATTTGTATTGGTGTAAAATTATTATAACTTTGACCTATTGATGCAGATAATGTTTCACCTAGATACCATGTTCTATTTTCTTCTTCTGCTCTCTTTCTACTTGCAATAACTCCTGTTGATTCACTTGGTAATTCAACTTGTGTTTTTTTCCCTAATCCAAAATACTTGGCATATTTTTCTAAAGTATCTATTCCTATTCTGTTTCCAACTTCATAGAAAAAGTAATTGCATGAATGTTTTATAGCTTGTGATACATTTAAATATCCATGTCCTCTTTTATATTCTGTATAGTACCAGCAAACCGGTTTATGAGCATACGGATATACCCCTGTATCATTTATTGTAGTTTTTGTATTGATAGCACCACTTTCTAATCCGGCAATTGCTGTTACCATTTTAAATATTGAACCTGGAGCATATGTTCCACTAATTGCTCTATTAAATAGAGCTGAACCTTTAGTATATTCCTCATATTTTTCATTACTTATTCCATTTACAAATAATTGTGGTTCATAATCTGGATAACTTGCCATTGCTAATATTTCCCCTGTTTTCACATTCATAACAACAACAGCACCAGCATCTGCATCACTTCTAGATGAAAACCCCCCTGTAGAAATTTTTGTTATATTATCTTTTAAAGCCTTTTCTGTAATTTTCTGAACATTGGAATCTATTGTTAATACAACATCGGAACCTGCTACTGCTTCTTTAGCAACATATTCACCTGTTACTTTTCCTTCTATATCCATATCTATTTGTCTTACACCATTTTTTCCCTTTAGCAATTCCTCAAATACATATTGAATTCCAGTTTTTCCAATTATATCATTCATAGTATATATATCTTCTTTTCCTTTTAGTTCTTCTTGTTTAACTTTTCCAACTGTTCCCAATATATGTGATGCTAAACATCCTGATGTATATGAAATAATAGGTTCTGCTACAATATCTATTCCTGCAAATTCAGCATTTTTTTCGCTTAATTCCATACTACTTTCCCTACTTAAATTACTGCATATTTCTACTGCTTTTGTAGTACTATAACCATTTTGTGCTATTTCATATCTAATAGCCATTATTTTTCTAGTTTCAATAACACTGTTACTTTGTATTTTATATTTTTCTTTTAATATATTAAAACATTCTTCTGCTGAAGCATTTTCGTCTATTTTATTTTTCTTTTTCCAATTTTTTATATATTCATTATCTTCTGAAGTAAATGCAAAAGGTTCCACAGAAATTGGCAAATTATCAGAATAACTATCTCCATTTTTTTCTAAAATGTTTATAATTTTAGATATAGTATCATTTAAAGTTTGGTTGTCAACTTTTGTTTTATATAAATCTAATCTAAATCCCATCGAATTTGATACAACTGGATTTCCTATTCTGTCTAAAATATTTCCTCTTGCTGCTTTTAATACCGATTCTCTGGTCAACCTTGTATTTGACTGTTTTCTATATTCTTGACCTTTAACAATTTGAAGATTAAAAAGCTGAACAAGTAGTATAATTCCAAAAATATATACACATATAGATATAATGTTATATTTAATTCTATTGTTTTTCGTCTCAGAATTGTTCAAATCTAGACCTTCTTTCTTTGATAATTCTCTATTGTTTTATTATTATATATTTGCCTTAATTAAAAAAATATCTCGTTGAAATTTTCCTTTTCTTAAATATGTTTTCAAAAAAACAACCTATATTTTTTATTAGTGGATATAATATAATTGTTAATAATACATTAAATATTACCTCTATTAATAATATTTTAGTAAATCCTAATATTTGTAAAGAAGTGGCGTTTTTTATGACAGTATATATGTATACTATTATTTCAAACAATACAGTACTGCCAGCAACCATTAACAGAATTGTAATCTTGCTTCCTTTAGAAAAATTTTTGTCAAAATATTCACCTAAGCCACCTATAATTGCAAACATAATTGCTGATAATCCAATTTGCTTACCTGTTAATATATCTAAATAAATTCCTATTACAAAACCTAAAAGTATTGCAGCATTTTTCCCTATATATAATCCTATACATAATACTAGCACTATAAATAAATTAGGTTTAACACCTGCTATATTGAACCAAGAAAAAAAGTTAATTTGTAAAAAATATATTAAAAAAAATGTTATTATTATTCCTATTATTGAAATTACTTTTTTCAAATGTACCACCTTCTTTTTTTAGTTATATATCATAGGCATATATGTTATTTGGTAATAACTAGTACTGTTTCCAATTTTGAGAAATCAACAGCTGTTTCAATAATTGCATACCTATTTGTAATATTTTTTGTGTTTACAACCTTTTTGATTGTTCCTATATGAATCCCCTTAGGATAAATGCCCCCAATTCCAGATGTTTCAACACTATCTCCTTCTAAAACATTTGCCTCTGTTGGAATAAATGATGCCTGTAACTGATTATTTGAGTCTATAACACCTTTTGCAATAATACTGTCTCTTGTTGTACTAATTGTACTTGTAACTGTACTTGATGTATCTATAATAGTTTGCACCTTGGCTGTATCATCAGTTACAGAAATAACATGTCCTACCAATCCCTTGTCAGAAATAACTGTCATATTAACATCTATACCATCTTTTTTTCCTGCATTAATAATAATAATTTTACTATAATTGCTAATATCAGATTGAATAACATATGCCGGATATGTAGTATATTCTGTATATTTATCTGTCAGATTAACATATTCTTTTAATGTTGCATTTTCAGCTTTTAAAATTTCTAATTCTCTTAATGATTGTTCTAACTCAATATTTTTCTTTTTCAAATTTTCATTTTCACTCTTCATTTCTTCAACATTTATAAAAAAGGAATCATTACCTGCTATCTTATTTTTTAAATATACCATGCCATTTTGTATACTATTAGTAAAAGAAGTAAATGGCTTTCCAATTTGTGATATTTTCTCTATTTTTGAATTTGAAACAGCAACTACAAATATTAAAATTAAACTAGTTATAATTATTCCAATTACAGTACTTTTTTTGTTTTCCTTCATTTAAGGCTATCCTTCCTTTCAATTTGTACATAATTAGGGATGCATCTCTCCTATTGTGCAAATGTACAGCCTAAGAAACATCCATAATTATGTATTATTTCTTTTTTCTGGAATTAATTAACACTGTTTTTAACTTTTCCAATTCCTCTAATGTCTTTCCTGCTCCTTTTGCAACACAGTCTAATGCATTATCTGCAATTAAAACTGGCATACCTGTTTTTTGACTTAATAACTTGTCCAAATTTTTTATTAATGCTCCACCACCTGCTAGTATTATACCTTTTTCCATAATATCTGAAGCAAGCTCTGGTGGTGTTCTTTCTAATGTATTTTTTACTATATCTACTATTTTTGAAATAGATTCTTGCATTGCTTCTTGTACTTGTGATGATGTTATATAAATAGTTTTTGGAAGTCCTGTAGCCAAATCTCTTCCCTTTATTTGTTTTTCTAAATCTGTCATTAAAGGAAGTGCACACCCTATTTCAATTTTTATATCTTCTGCAGTTGTTGTGCCAATTGCTAAATTCATTTCTCTTTTTACATAATTGACTATATCTTCATCTAATTCATCTCCAGCAACCCTTATAGAATTGCTAATAACTACTCCTCCTAAAGAAATAACTGCAACTTCTGTAGTTCCTCCACCTATATCAACTATTATATTTCCGCTAGGTTCTGCAACATCCATATTTGCTCCAATCGCTGCTGCCATTGGTTCTTCTATTAAATACACCTCTTTTGCACCTGCATATAAAGCTGCCTCTTCAACAGCTCTTTCTTCAACTTCGGTAATACCAGAAGGAACTCCAACTACAACTCTTGGTTTTCCTATATTATATCTTTGGCAAACTTTAGTTAATATATTTCTTAGCATTAATTGTGTACCTGTAAAATCAGCAATAACACCATCTTTCATTGGTCTTATAGCCTTTATTTCATTTGGTGTTCTTCCGAAGCATCTCTTTTGCTTCATAACCTGTTGCTAAAATATTTCCAGTTTTTTTATCTATTGCAACAACAGAAGGTTCTTTCAAAACTATTCCTTTTCCTTTTAAAGTAACTAAAAGATTGGCAGTACCTAAGTCAATGCCAATATCTTTAGGAGTTAAGTTAAAAAACTTTTTAAATCTAGATTTTCTCATATATAATTTTACACAATCCTTTCTTTTGCAAAAATACTCGTATAGCACCTATCTCCGATAACAATATGGTCTAATAATTGAATCCCTAGAATATTACAAGCCATGTATAACCTTTTAGTCATTTCTACATCTGCCTTACTTGGTGTTGAATCACCACTAGGATGATTATGTGCTAATACTATTCTGGGAACACCTGTTTTTATTGCCTCTTGTAAAATTTCCTTTGGTTCTACAATTGTAGAATTCATTCCACCTTTGGAAATATCAATTATCTTTATCACTATATTTTTTGAATTTAATAATAATAATTTTACATACTCAACCTTTTCAAACCTTAACTCCTCCATTAACAGTTCCGCAACATCAACTGAAGAATTGATTTTAATATTCTTTCTATTTATAGGTTGTGACATTCTTCTAGATAATTCACAAACCGCTTTAAGTTGAATAGCTTTTACCTTTCCTATTCCTTTTATTTTCTGAAATTCTTCAATTGATATATTTTGTAAAGATTGAAGTACATTATTACTTTCCTCACATGTTTTTTTTGCATCATCCTGTGAAAAAGCTTTTAAATCTTTATTATCAAATAAAGATAATATTTTATTAGCAAGTTCTACAGATGAGTTCTCTTTTGTTCCATTCTTAATAATTATTGCCAAAAGTTCAGCATTTGATAACATTTTTTCACCATATAATTCTAATTTTTCATATGGTCTCTCACTTTCTGGTAGTTGTTTAATTTTTATTGTCATAAATCTCCTTTTCCTGCCAGAAATATAATAGTTTTATATTTTAATTGTATTTCTTTATTAAACTTTTCTATAGATAAAAATAGCTATTGCCATACCTATTATACTCGCTATATTAATTCTAAACATTAGCGAAAAAGTTAATTGTATAATACTTAAGTCTAATTTTAATGGTTCAGATAACCCAAAGCTCTCTCCATATGATAACCACCATAAAAAATCAACCTTTGCTGCTATTGCACCTAATAATCCCCCAATTACTAAACCTGATAATATAAATACCATTAATATCCATATACTTTTATCTCTTGTAGCCATAAGTTTTTCCTCCTCTTTTCCTTACGGAAATTAGTATTTTTCTTATGGTGGTATTATATATTGAAATCCATTTTTTTTCAATAGATTCTAGTTTTTTTTTGTAAAAACGGTAATTATAATAAATTTTAAAAATAAACTAGACTCAATTAAATAATTAATATCTTTACTTCTAGAACATATAAAACTATTATTATTTAAAACTTTATATTATATAATTGATGTCAATTTATTCAATTTATGTAGTCATAGTTAATATTCCCAAAATAAAACCTGCAATATTTCCTAAGGCAGATAGCCTCCCCTTATATAAAGAATTAGATTCTGGTAATAATTCTCCTGAAACGATATATAGCATTGCTCCTGCTGCAAAAGCTAAACATATTGCTATTATATTTTGTGATATTCCACCTACAATAGCTCCAAAAAAAGCCCCAATTCCTGTTGTAATACCAGAAAGTACCACATAAAAAATTACTCTACCAGCACTGATTCCTCCGTTCTTCATCGGCACAGCCATTGATATCCCTTCTGGAATATCATGTAATGCAATTGCTATAGCTAATGAATATCCTAATGAAATTGATGCTTCAAAACCAGACCCTATAGCTAAGCCTTCTGGAAAATTATGAATTGCAAGACCTATACTTACTATTATTCCTGTTTTTAGTAATGAACTTTTGCAATCTCCACCTTTACAAATTTTTTTATGTTTTTTCACATTATCTACTTCCAAATTTTTAAACTTTTTTTCCACAATTATGTCACACATAATCATTAATATTATTCCAAAAATAATTCCAAATAATGTTGTTTGTACATTTGAAATCTCTAAAGCTTCTGGAATTAATTCAAAACAAACAATTGCTGTCATCAATCCTGAAGCGAGTGATAATATAAAGCTTAAGAATTTATTCGAATTTTTCTTAAAAAGTACTCCTATTATCCCACCTAATGTAGTACCAAATGTTCCAAAAAACAATCCAACTATTGTAGTTTTAATTAAATGTTCAAACATAAAAAACTCCTTATCATTAAAAATATAAAAAACTTCTCTAAACCAAACTATATTACAAGTTTATTTTAAAGAAGTTTCAATTATTCTTAATTATTTTTAATTATTTACACTGCTTGTTGTTATAATCATTAATGTTATCATTTGTATTAGTAGCATCATTATTATTATTATCATCACTTCCGAAAAAGTAATATCTAATAATTAATATCACAACAACTATTACTACTACAATTGCTAAATTATTATACAACATTATTAAAATATTTCCAATGTATGGCACTTTTCCAGCATATATACCCTCAATATCAGAAATATCCACAAGTTCTGCATCACATATATTATTATTATCGCCTTTAGTTTGATACATAACTTTGCCATTCACCTTCATTTCATTTACTATTCTATGTACTATCACATTAGAATCTCTTCTGAATGCTATTATATCATTTATTTTTACATCTTTAGTATCATTTATTATTACAATGTCTCCAATTTTTATTTGAGGAATCATGCTTCCAGATACAATTACAAATGCCTTTTTATCAAATATATCAGGAGTTTTATTAGGATTATGTATAGCTTTATACATAATAATTATATTTACTAAAATTATAAAAGAAACAATTATATATTCTATTATACTTATAATTTTTTTTAACTTATTATTACTCTTTTTACATTGTTTTTTTCTTTTCTTAATTTTGTTTTTCATTTATTTTTCCTCTTGTTCTTTCCATTCTTTATTATCTTCTATAAAAGTATTCTCTTCTTTAACTTTTTTACCTTTATCAGAGTCACTATATTTAACATTTACCAATTTATTTTTTTGTATTTGCTTAATAAGTTTTGTAAATATAAAAAACACGCAGATTGCTAATACAAAAATGCTACATGTACCAATTGGAGTTTGAATAAAAAGTGCAAAATTTCCAAATCCTTTAATCCTAAAAATTACTTTACCAACTATTTGAGCATTTGCAATTTTTTCATTACTAATTACATCATCTTCCTCAATATAAAAATTTGTACCTTCACTATTTTTAGCTATTTTTTGAACTTTTTTTACAATCATATCATTACTTCTTTTATATATAATATCATCATTTTGTTTTATTTTTTCAATATCTATATTTTTGGCAATTACTAAATCACCAGACTTAGCATCTGACTCTGCAGAACTTGATGACATAATGTAAAATCGAAATGAAAGCATTCCAATCTTACTTCCATTTATATATGAATTTACACATATTGTTAAATACACAAATAATATTATACATAAGGAAATTATACATATTATTTTAATCTTTTTATCAATTACATACTTTCTAGTACATTTCATTTCTCTTCCTCCTCTTTTGTGTTATAAGTTTACTAAAACATGTAAACTTATTTACTATAATTAGTATATATTTATTTTTAATTTTATTCAAGCTAGTTTTTTATTTCATATTCATTTTTCACAGGGTAATTTCATCAAATATTTCAAAATTATAACATTTGAATGAAATTACCCTGCATTTTTTCTTCTACCTATTGATTTTAATTACCTCTAATGCTAAAATAAAACTATAATACAAGGAGGAAAACAAATGAAAAAAATTATTATATCATTACTTGTCTTATCCACATTATTACTATCTTGTGTCTCATATGCTAGCACATATAAATTCACAGCAACTCCAGACAAAACAACAGTACATCCTGGTGATGAAGTTATTATTTTGTTAAAAATTTCTGATATAAACGCTGGTTCCAACGGGATTAATGTTGTTGAAACATCTCTTGACTATGATATTTCCTTTTTTGAAAAATTTGAATTTATAGACAAAAATGATTGGAAATCTACATATAATTCAACCCCAGGTAGCAAATTTGGAAAATTACTTTATACAAAAATGATTACTGGGGTTACTCAAAACGAAGAAATTGGGATTTTAAAATTTAAATTAAAAAACGATTTAAATGAGGCTGAAACACAAATTAAGCTTTTGCAAGTAACATCTAATGACGGATATGAACTTATGAACGAAGGTGATAAAATTATTACTTTAAAAATAGTTGCAGAAACTATTTCAGTAAATCCAACACCTGAAAATCCAATTCCAGAGCATTCAACTACAGAACAACCAAGCCAGTCTAATCAGCCAAACAAATCTGCCCCCCCTAAAAATGTTATTTCCAATGTTCAAACTGGTGATATAGTTGGATTTATAATTGCAATTTTATTATTAGTTGTTTTAATAAATATTATTATATTTATATACTCTAAAAGAAAACAATCTTCTACTCTAACTACTACTAATTCTTCTAAAAACAATAATAATAAAAATAATTAGTTTATAGTATTACTTATATTTTATTATACTATAAAAATATTCTTTAAAAATATATAACATTATTGCTTAAATTCACATTTAAAATAAAAAATCTGATTTGATTAAAAATCAGATTTTTTTATTTTTATGCTATAATATATTTTTCACATACTTATTATAATATTATACTATCATTTTTAACTATGCTTTGTTTTTATTATAATAACTATTCTTTATTTTAATATTTCATAATACACTTTTTAGTTATAAACTAATATTTATATTTTCATACTAAGACCAACTTTTTTCCTTTCTGTATCTATTTTAATAACCTTAACTTTTACAACATCACCTACAGAAACAATTTCAGAAGGATTTTTAACATACTTATCACTCAATTCAGAAATGTGAACTAATCCATCATGCTTTACACCAATATCAACAAAAGCTCCAAAATCAATTACATTTCTAACAGTTCCTGTTAAAATCATTCCTTCTCTTAAATCCTCAAATTTAAGTACATCACTACGTAAAACAGGCTTTGGCATTTCATCTCTTGGATCTCTTCCTGGCTTTGAAAGTTCGTCAATAATATCATTTAATGTTAGCTCTCCTACATCCAATTGTCTAGCAGTGTTTTCCACATTTACTCCACTTAATTTAAATTTTATTTCTTCTAATTTTTCCTTATCTACTAAATCTGATTTATCATATCCTATTTGATTCAACAATTTTTCTGCAATATCGTAACTTTCTGGATGAACAGCAGTTATTTCTAAAGGATTATTTCCATCAAAAATACGTATAAAACCAGCACATTGTTCAAAAGCAACTTTTCCTAACTTTGGTACTTTCAATAATTCTTTTCTTTCTTTTAACTTTCCATTTTCATCTCTATATTTTACAATATTATTAGCTATTGTTTTATTTATTCCAGAAACATATGATAATAATGAAGATGTTGCTGTATTAACATCAACTCCTACCTTATTTACTGCATCTTCAACAACTCCAGTTAAACTTTCAGTCAATTTTTTCTGATTAACATCATGTTGATATTGTCCTACACCTATTGCTTTAGGTTCTATTTTTACAAGTTCAGCAAGAGGATCTTGCAATCTTCTAGCAATTGAAATAGCCCCTCTTAACGAAACATTAATATCTGGATACTCTTCTGTTGCAAGTTTAGATGCTGAATATACAGAAGCTCCTGCTTCACTAACAATTGCATAATATAAATTTGTTTTGCCAAGTTCTGAAATTAGTTCAGCAACAAATGTTTCAGACTCACGTGATGCTGTTCCATTACCAATTGCTATCATATTTATATTATACTTTTCTATTAATTTTGTCAATTCTTTTTTTGCACCTTCAACATCATTTTGTGGTTCTGTTGGATATACTGTTGTAGTTGATAAAAGTTTTCCTGTTTCATCTATTACAGCTATTTTACATCCTGTTCTATATGCTGGATCAAACCCCATTACTGTCAAACCTTTCAAAGGTGCCCCTAACAATAACTGTTTTGCATTTTGCCCAAATACTTTTATCGCCTTTTCTTCTGCCTTTTCAGTTAAATCCGAACGAATTTCTCTATCAATAGACGGCTCTATTAATCTTTTGAAACTATCAATAATTGTGTCTTCTAATATTTGCGTAAATTGATTATTGTTTTTTATAACATCTCTTTTTATAAATTCTAAAATATTTTCTTCAGGTTTTTCAACCTTCACTTTTAAAAACTCTTCTTTTTCACCTCTATTAATAGCTAGTATTCGATGACTAGGAATTCTATTAACTCTTTCACTGAAATTATAATACATTTCATAACTTGATTTCTGCTCAGAATCTACTGCTTTAGTTACAATTAAACCATCTCTATAGCACATTCTTTTAATTTCTTTTCTATATGTTGCATTATCAGAGATATTTTCAGCAATAATATCCATTGCACCTGCAATAGCATCTTTCGCAGTTTCAACACCATTTTCAATATTAATAAAATCTTTTGTTATTTCTTCTATATCACAACTTTCCTCTTGATTAGCAATTATTTCGGCTAATGGCTCTAATCCCTTTTCCTTAGCAACAGTTGCTCTTGTTCTCTTTTTTTGCTTATATGGTCTGTAAATATCTTCAACTTCAGCCAAGATTTTTGCATTTTGTAAAGCTTGTATGATGTCATCTGTTAATTTTCCTTGTTCTTCTATAGAATTCTTTACTTCTTCTTTTCTATTTTCCAAATTTCGTAAATAATTTAATCTATCTCCTAAATCACGTAATTGTTCATCACTTAATCCACCAGTTACCTCTTTTCTGTAACGTGCTATAAAAGGAATTGTATTACCCTCATCTATTAACTTAACTGTATTTTCTACCTGTGAATATTTTACGTCAAGCTCATCTGATATTATTTGGATTATTTTTTCCATTTGTTTACCTCCTAATTTTTACCCAAAAGGACGGTTCTTCTCTAATGAAAAGAATCGTCCAAATTGATAATTTCATCTACTATAAAACTCTTTTTCTAATTACAACCACACCAGTAGTAAGCATAACTAATACTGCTATTGTAACACCTGCATAAACAACTGGTTTACCTGTTCTTATTGATAACATTACTGGTGCATCATCTATATCATCTTCACCTGGAACTTTATTATTTGGTGTTGAATCTATATCTGGTGTTCCATAATCATTATAATCTTCACTTATCTCAGCTGTATTTACCTTTAATCCTAAATTGTCTTTTCCATTAACCCATGTTAATATTATTTTTACATCTGCATGTTCACCTGGTTGTAACAATGTATTTTCTAATGCCCTAGTCACTACCTTTCCATCTTTTTCTGTCCATTGTGGGTTATCTGATGCTATAAATTTTAATCCCTGTGGAATATAATCTGAAATTTCTTTAGCATAACCTGCAATCTCACCTTCATTAGTAATACGTATTGAATATTCGAATTTTACTTCAACATTATCTATATTTGTATTTTTCAAATCTACTTTTACAATTGGTTCTGGATTATCATATGGTGTATGTTTTGTTTCTGTTACAGTTGGTACACCATTTTCATAAACAATTGCTTTTGTTACCCATTTTAATAATGATAAATCAAAATATCTTACTTTAATTTTTTCTATGTCTTGATCATCTTCTCCATCAATCCATTTGTTTGGAGTTGAATCTCTATCTGTTGTTGGTTTTCCATTTGAATCTGTGTTTTCTGTTACTTGTGCATAATTTATTATTATTCTATCAGAAGTATTTGGTTCGGTTACTTTGAAAGAAACTTTAACATCTTTGTAATCTAATTCTTTCATTGTTTTTGAATCAAAAGCTTTTAATAAATTATCTGTTCCATTTTCTTTAGATAAATAATCTGTTACTATTACATCTGCTTCTTTAGCATTATCTGTAATTACATATTCTTTACCATTATATTGAATTACATTTTCTGGAATAGTTAATTCTCCGGATTTCACTTCTCTATAAATTAACCATCCATAATAAGCATTAGTATTAGTTGGTTTCCCTTCTTTATCGTATTCACCTGGTATAAATTCTAACCCATCTGGAATATCATCCATAATTTTAGAAGCATAGCCATCTACTTCACCTTCATTATAAACACGTAATGTATAAGTAACAACATCCTTTGTATTTACATCTATAGGATTTTTAGAATGATTATATGTTGCAGTTGTAGATTCGCCACTTACTAATTTAGATACATCTACTTGTGGTTCTCTAGTTTCTGTCAATTCTTTTCCATTAACTTCTATAATAAACTTACGTAGTGCTAAATCAAATTGTTTTGGTGTATTTGGTACTATAACTGTAATTGTTGTATTTTCATCATTTACAGAGTATTTTATATCTTTACCTTCAATTTTGATATTTTCTGAATTTATAACATAGTTTTTCCCATTAAATTTAGTTCCTATAGAAATTTTTATTTCTCCATCATATATTTTATATCCCTCTGGTGCTTTAGTTTCTTTAATTATATATGAATCCACTTGTTTATCATTACTTATTTTTACACCTTTTACTAATGTAACTTCACCATTTGTATTTGTAGGTCCTACTTCAATTGTTGATTCTTTTGAATCATTATTTTGTTGCATTTTATCATTTATACATGAACCTTTAACAGAAAAATATGCTCCTGACAAAGTTGTTTTTTCATCTGTAGAATCTACCTTTTTAATTATAATGTTGTATTTACCTGTTAATAACTCTACAGTTTCAAAATCATCATCATCTTGTGCACCTGGATAATAATTTTTATCAACTATTGTTTTACCATTATTATCCGTATATGTACGTTCTTTTGCATTTTCGTACCATGTATCTAAGTTCAATTCATTACTGATTGTGTTTTGAACTGAATCTTTATCAACATTTTTTATTTGTTTAGCTTCTTTCCAAACATCATTATCATTTTCATCTTTTTCATTATAACCATAATTTGTCATTTCAGCTCTATTTGTAATATATACTTTTTCTGTATCTTCAACTTTACAAATCATTTTTACTTCTTGGTAATATTCATTAGTAACTTTAAATTTAAGTTTTCCTATGAAATCTCTTAAAGATTTTATAGTTGTATTACCTGAATAATTAATAACAACTTTTTTACTTCCAGGCTCTGAAGTTGTAGTAAATTCTTTTGAATTGCTATCTGATAATTTAACAAAAGATAGACCTTCTGGTAAATAATCTGTTATTTGTTTTGCATAGCCTAAAATTTCGCCTTCATTATAAACTCTTATAGTATATTCAACTTCGTCTCCTACATTTACACTAACACTATTTTTGGTATGATAATATGAGGCTGTTCCTGTTTCAACTAGCATTGATATAGATGTACTATTTATAATTGGTTCTCTACTTGGTTCAACATCAATTCCATTTATTTTAGAAATAAATTTACGTAAAGCTAGATCAAATTCTTTTCTTGCATTTGGAACATATACTTTAATAGTAGTTCCATCTAGTTTAAAGCTTACACCTGGATTATTTTCGCCTACATCAAGTTTTACATTTTTTTGTTCCAAAACAAAACCTTTGTCTGTTTTAGTCATTTTAACTTTTAAAGTAATAATTCCTTCAAACATATTGTAATTGTATGGTTCTTGTGTTTCTTTAATTTTATACTCATCTTCTCTATTTTCATCTTTAACTTCAACATTTGAAGCTATTTCTAAAATTCCTGATTTAGTTTCTTTTTCAGTACCATTTATATCAAATTTAGCAGTTGATTTTATTAATTCACCATTTTCATCAACTTTATATAATTCAACATTATATTTCCCTGGTTGTTCTTCATTTGGTACATAAATTGTTATTTTAGTTTTATCAGTTGAAACTTCCATTTTTGTACCATCTGTAAATCCTTCGCCTTTTGTTTTAGTATCATCAATTATATATTTATTTCCATCTTGTTTAAATCCAACTGTTAGTTTTAAAATACCTTTAAAAGGATTATACCCTTGTGGTGCTTTTGTTTCAGATATTTCATAAGAATCTACTTTAGTTGGATTCTCTATTTTTTTACCAGTTGCAATATTTAAAATTCCTTTTGAAGTAAGTTGAGTTTTACCATTAATTTTAAATTCAGCTTCAGATGAAGTTATAACTGTAGTTCCATCTTTTTTTACTTTTTTCAATTCAATACTGTATTGACCTGGAATTCTAATTTCCTTAGTATCATTTAAACTAGATGCTCCAATTGATTTATCAATTGTTAAAAGATTTTGCTTATCTCCACCATCCATTACAAATGCTACTGTTGAAATATTTGACATTATGTATTTTATAGAAAAATTGACTTTTTTAGCATCTTTATATGAATTTAAGTTAATATAAAAACTTCCATCTGAATTTTTTGTAAATATTTCAGCACCTGCAGTAACTGTTGAGCCATCCATTTTTGTAATATTTGCCCCTACAGGAAAAGCTGCATTAGCAACATTTCCAAAACTATAAGATGTTAATTTCATTCCATTTGATTCTATATAATATGGTCCCACTTGATATTTATTTGCATCAAATTTTGCATCTTTTTTATTTAAAACCACACAATTTGATACAGAAGTTGATACTGGTGTTCCAGACTTAGAATCTGCTATGTTTATTAAGGCATAATACACATATTTTAATGTTACTTGTTCATCTGCTGATAAATTTGCTCCATTTAAATATTGTAATGGATTATTTGCATATGCACTTGAAAAAGTATTTCCTTGATTTTTTGTATATTTCCATAAAGCAATTTGTTCAACTGCTTGTAATGCATTTAATCTTCCACTATTATCTATAGTTTTATTTCTTAAATTATAAATTTTTTGTGGTGTAACACCTGTATAATCTACACCTGTTTTTGAAATAATTGCTTGTTTTACACTGTTTGTAGTTAATAAATTTGCGAAATTAATTACCGATACTTGTTTAGCAACTTCACTGCTTAATCCATTAGTACCTGTAGTTGTAGTTACATACATGTTGTTTAATAACCACATTGCACTATTATAGTTTGAAAAATATCCACTAGCTTTAGATATTTCTATGGGGTTACTATAAGTTTTATAACCTAAATGTGCATCCTCTTCAATACATAAAATATTGTTATATCCTTCAGCATCACCATCTTTTGATATAGCATATAGATCTTTTCCATTAATAACAATACCTGTTTCGTTAGCTTTAACATTAACTTCTTGTGCTAAATTACCAGCTTTATTTTTTGGTATTAATATAATTCCTGCCACAATAGTTGCTAATAATAGCATTATCATAGCTACTCTAAACTTTAAATTATTAAATAATAAAGACATTTTAAATTTTAACATTATTTTACATCCTCCCATTTTTATAAACTTTTGTAAACATCTTTTAATTGTATTGCAGAAAAATTAAAAACATACATTAAAAAATTTGTATGTCTAACAATTTCTGATTTATCTTACGTAATGGGTAGTACTTTGAAGTTTTGTTTTCAAGGTACTTTTTTATTATAACACAAAAGCTGGTAAAATGCAACATTTTTTCCAACTTTTCCGCAAAATAGGACGCATAATAAATATGCATTTTGCACATTTATTATGCGTCCTAAATTTTACATTAATACACATTTAATAATTCTCTGCTTTTATTTCAAAATAAGATTGAGGATGTGCACACACAGGGCATACCTCAGGTGCTTGTTTTCCAATAACAATATGTCCGCAATTTCTACATTTCCAAATTCTATCTCCATCTTTGCTAAATACTAGTCCGTTTTCAATATTTTCTAATAATTTTTTATATCGTGCTTCATGTTCTTTTTCTATTTCTCCAACAGCTTTAAATAAATAAGCAATATGGTCAAATCCTTCTTCTTTAGCTTCTTTTGCCATTCTATCATACATATTTGTCCATTCAAAATTCTCACCATTAGCAGCGTCTTTTAAATTTTCTTCAGTTGAAGGAACTTGTCCGTCATGTAATAGTTTAAACCACATTTTAGCATGTTCTTTTTCATTATCTGCTGTTTCTTGAAATATAGCTGCGATTTGCTCATATCCGTCTTTTTTTGCCCTGCTTGCATAATAAGTATATTTATTTCTTGCTTGAGATTCACCTGCAAATGCCTCCATTAAATTTTTTTCTGTTTTTGTACCTTTTAATTCTGCCATTTTATTACCTCCTAAATCCTTGCGCAATTAACTTTGTGTCCCAAGTCCTGCAAACTGCATAACTTAGGGTGTTTTTTATTTGCGCATGTGTTTTTTTCTAATTATAACACACATGTGGTCTTTGTCAAGTTTTAAATTTAAAAACCTTATTTAGAGTGATTTGAAATGTTTCGATTTCAATTCTAAATAAGGTTATTTTATTAAAACTGGATGGCTCCAAATTCTTAAAACTTTTTCATTATCACAACAACACATGCCAACAAGATTAATATACCTAATGCTTGTGGAGCCCAAGGCCATATTTCACCTGTTTTAGTAGCAACCAATAAAGATTCCTCACTATAATCAAGTTCACTCTCGTCTTTTACATTTCTGTCATTATGATATTTAGTAATAACAGCTTTATTTGTTTTTAACCCAACATTACCATTTGTCAAATTCCAATTACATGTTATAAACATAGTTGCATTTTCTCCTGGTTTTAACAAAATATCTGCAAGATTATCTGTTTTGGCTTGGTTATCTGTTACTACCCAAGTTGAGCTAGGTTCTATTTCCATTCCTTCTGGAATAGCATCTACTATTTCTGTAGCATATCCTCCTAATTCTCCAACATTTCTAACTTCAATTCCATATGTAATTTGTAATTTAGTTTTTTCTATTTTATTTTTTGGAATATCAATTTTCATTATTTCTTTATCATTTCTATCTTTTGTTTTTGTTATAACTTCATCATCTGTAATAATTTTTACTTCTTTAATATATTTTTCTATTTGTAAATCAAATTTCTTTTCCTTAACTGGCTCTTCTGGTTTTTCAGGTTCCTCAGGGTCTTCTGGTTCTTTCGGATTCACTGGATCAACTGGTTTTGAATTTTTTTCATTTAGCACAACTACTATAATTTCTCCATTTTCCATTGAAATTTCAACATTTTTGTAATCTTGAGCAGAAATAGTTACTTCATATTTATTTGTTTGTGTATTCAATTTTTTATTTACATCTAATTTAATAGTATCGCTTATTCCATTATATCCACTTGGTGCTGACAATTCTTTTATAGAATAACTATCTGTTCCTTCTTCTGAAATTGTTAATTTTCCAATTATCAATTTATCACCATATGAAGTACTATTTTTAATTACAGATGAATTTTTATCTGTAACCATGTATTTCGCACCTTTTATAATATCTCCAGTTGTTGATTTTGTTACAATACTAAATCCAATTTCATCATATTTATTATTTTGACCTTTTACAACTTGTACAGTTATAACATTATCTTGATTTAAAACATTAACCCCATTATTTTCTCTTTCATATACATATATTACTTCAGTATCATTAGAATCAAAATTTCCTATTTTATTTATTGGATCATTACCATATTGAACATATGATGCAATATCTTTTCTTTGTGTTTCGTATACATCCCCTACATTTCCTACTAACACTGCATCTTCAGCTAGTTTATTTCCTTGTGTATCTTGATATTTTATAACAACTTTACCTTGAGCTGTTATTGTAGAAGGAGCTAAAAATTCGTATTCATTTGAATTCACTCTTCCTATTTCAATACTATTACTAATATTATAAATATTACTTATCAGTAAGGATATTATAATTAGTATTACACATATTAAAATATATTTAGAATTATGCAAATAACTTTTCTTTTTAGTATTAGCATCTAAATTAAGTTCTTTATTTTTCATTATTACTTACCATTCCCTTCTTTAAGGAAAAATTTGATTACTACAAAAATTTTTTAATATTTAAGCTTCAAATTTTTCCTTTATACATTTATTATATATTTTCTTTTTATAAACTCATCATATATTTTCCGTTTACAAATTTATCATATATTTTATTTTTATAAATTTATTTTATATTTCCATTTACAACATATTATATATTTTTTAATTTATAAACTTATCATATATATTTCATTTAATTATTCTTGTGTAACTAATTTAAAACTTTCTGATATAAATTCTTTAATCACATCATATATTGTAGTATCACCTGTAAAGTATGAATTTCTTCCTATTGCTTCTTTTATATTAGTTGTACCTGTTATTTTTGTTCCTCTTAATACACAATTAGTTAAAGTTACAAATGTATTTGTTGTTTCTCCAAATAATTGTCCACCATCTCCTACAATACCACCTACATTTTCTTTGCCTGTAATTGTTGTTGTATATGTTGCTGTAGGTGTTTCTTGGGTAAGTGTTGGTGATTTTAATACACTTATTTCTTGTGTTTTATTAGCTGCATCTTTGCCATTTTTTGTGTTATTTAATTTACTGTTTTCCACATTTTGTCCACCATTTTGGTTTGTATTATCTTTTATTTCATTAGTATTGTCTTTTGTTTCATTTTCCAATGTTTTATTCTCTGAACTTTCCTCAGTATTGTCATTTAAATTGTTTTTTTCAACTTGTTTTTCTTCAACAGAGCCATTTTCTTTGTTTTTTTCTAAATTTTCATTTATTGTACTTTCTGTATTTTTATCTATATCTTTTTCTGCATTTTTTTGTGTATTTTCTTCTGCATTTTCTTTAACACTTTTTCCTGTATTTTCTTCTGTATTTCCACTGTTTTCTTTTGTATTTTCAACATTTTCTTTTTTACTATCTGCATTATCATTGTTTTCTAATTTATTTTCATTATCATTTGAATTATTAATTCCACTTTCTTCCTGATTTTCACTATTTAATACCACAGGACTACCTACATATAACGTGCTTAAAGTAGAACTTTCTCCTTGTGTTTCAACACCTATAACTCTACAATTAACTATTTCTGAAACTGCCACACCTGCAATTCCACCTACACCATTAACACCTGAAAGAGTACATCCATTTACTTCGCAATCTTCTAAGTAAGTTTTAGTTGCTAACATATTTGAACCATGACCTACAATTCCACCTAATCCGTTTGCACCTTCCCCATTTGATGTTACTGTGCTGTTAACTAAATTTGAACTTGTTATTGTGTTGTTTGCAAATCCTGCAATTCCTCCAGCAAATCCTTTTAAACTACTAATGTTTGTATTTTTAACATTACATTTTGTTATTTCACTACCACTATTGCATGCAGATGCTGTAATTCCACCAACTTCTGCTGTTTCTGAATTAGTTGATATTTTTGAATTTAATACATTGCATTCTGTAATATTACTTGTTCCTAAACCTGCTATACCAGCAGCTCTTGAATTTGATGTTATAGTTACATTATCTACATCTATATTTTTAATATCTGATGTTGATAAAGAATTTCCAATTACGCCTCCTACTTCTGAAGAACTATTAGTTCCATTAACAGTAGTATTTGTAACTTTTCCTGATACTGTTACTAATTTTCCAAATCCTAATATACCACCTACATGTCCATTTCCTTTTATATTAGAATTATTTTTTACATTAGAATTTGTTATATTAATTTGTTTTATTACTTCGTCATAATTTGTTGTTGGAGCTGAATAATATGTCATTCCAACGAATCCACCAGTATTACCTGGAGTATTGTTTTGAATTACTGTATTATCTACATCTGTATCCACAATATTTGCACCATATGTAATACCAATTAATCCACCAACATGTTTAATATCTCCTAATGTTCCTGTTATTTTTGCAGAGCTGTTTTTTACTTTTGAGTTGTTTATATTTATTGTATTTGAGTTTACACCTACTAATCCACCAACTAATCCATGTGTTGATTCTGAAGAATATTTATTTTCCAATTTTACATTATCTACTGTACAATTATCAATTGTAGAAGTTGGATACATTGTTCCAAATAAACCACCAACATTATCTGTAGAAGTTGTAATTATTGAATTTTTAACACTATTGTTTTTTATTGGATTCTTAATATCACTAGTTATATCACCAATTAATCCAGCAACAGAACCATATTTAACATTTTTTGTAGGATTGTTGTTATTTATAGTTAATCTATTAACATTACAATTTTCTAATTTATTAATACTACAAACTATTCCATATAATCCACCAACAGATCTTGAATGTGAAGTTATATCTAAACCATCTACATTAACATTTTCAGTATTTACATTCATTACGAAACCAGAAATTCCACCTGCACTTTTCATAGTATCTGATGATGTATTTTCTTGACTATTATCTTTTAATGTAACATCTTTTATAATTGTATTTGTAATATTTATAGTCTTACCACAAGCCATCACACCTGACATAATAGCTCCATTACCAATAATATTTGTTTTTTCAACTTTACAATTATTTATAATTGCACCATTACTACCATATGAATTTCCTATTAATCCAGAAGATGTTGCATTACCTCTATTTGTATCAACAGTAGTTAAGTTTGTTATATCACTATTTGTTACTGAACAATTTTCTACAACTGCATCTGAACTTAATGTTGTTGCTAAAATACCTGTTGCATTAGCACCTTTTGTAGATGTAATAGTCGTGTTATCAACATTACTATTTGTAATTTTTGCACCATTCATTACACAAGATGCAATACCTGCTGTACATGCCATTCCTGAATATGTACCATACTTACCTTCTGAATAAATTTCAGAATTGTATACATTACAATTATCTACAATAATTGATTGATATCCCCATCCTACTATTCCTGCTGTATTTGTTCCAGCACTTTCTTCTTTTGTCTTTTGTAATATATGGCAATTATTTACTGTACAACCATATAATTCTCCTCTTCCATAGAAAGCTGCACCAATACCAGCAATTACTGAGTTTGAACTATTTGTAGCATCTGAATATAAAGTTCCACCTTCAACTTTACAATTTGTAATTTTATATGCTTCACCAGTATATCCTTTATAACCTACTCCTAAAATTCCACCTAAATTTCCTGCATGTGTTGTAATATCTGTATTTATAATATTGCAATTTGAAATATCTCCAATTGCTTCATTATTATCTTGCATTCCTAATAAACCAACAACACCACCAATTGTTGAACAACCATCACTTGTTGAACCATTATTGTTTATTGTACAATCTAACACATCATTATTACTAATTTTAGATTTACTTAAACTCCAAGTTCCTCCTATTATTCCTCCTACATTACAATCATTTGCATAACTGCTAGTACCTAATGAAGATTCTATTGAAGTTTTATTTACTATATTATTATTAATATTAATATTTCCTGCCTCATATAATACGCCACATATTCCACCAGATGCTGAATATGTACTATATGTATCTCTATTTAATACATCACAATTATCAACAACACAATCAGTAATTGATATATTTGTAACTTCTCTTGAGCCATAAGCACATCCTACTATTCCTGCTGCTTCTTTTCCTTGTGTTTTTATATTTGAATTAGCAACTTTACAATTCATTATTTTTACAGAGTTCATATCAGACTGGTCGTTATACATTGCATATTTACACATATTACCAATAACACCACCTGTAGCTCCATACGTATTTCCTGTAACTTCGCTTGTTCTATCTAAATCAACATTATTGATATTACAATCTTTAACTTCAATATTATCTGAACCAAGTAATCCTATAATTCCACCTTTATCACCAGCATATGTATCATGTATAAATATATCTTCAACATTACAGTTTACTACTTGGACAGTATCTGCTATAGCATTTGCTATTATTCCTCCAGTATGACAATTACTTGATATATTTCCTTTGCTTTCACAATTTGTTATTTTTGTATAATTATCAGATTTTTGTGTTGAAATTCCATTTATTTTAGAATATTCACTTATGGTAGCATTTTTACCTAATATACCACCTGCAACACAATTTACATCTCCCCATGAATTACTTTCATTTTCAGCAATAATTTCACCTTCATTGCTACATTCATCTATGAAAATTATACCATTTGCATCTGCTAATATTCCTGCAGAACATGAACCTGCAGTACCTGCTATTTTTCCTGTATTATAACAGTTGTTTATCTTAATATCACATAAAGATTGTGATACAATACCACCTGCTGAACCATATGTACCTTTGCTTGTAACTTCTCCAGAGTTTTTACAGTTTTTAATTTCAATGTACTTATTTGTTTTCCAAGATTGTATTTCAGAAACTATACCACTAGCTTTACCAAAACCTATAGCTTGTACATTTCCTTTATTTTCACAATCTTCTATACTTAGGAAATCATGAGCTGTACCAACTATTCCAGCAGCATTCATATATGTACTATTAATTTCGCCATTATTAATACATCCTTTAAATTCTGCTTTGCATGTATTAAATGATACATTTTCAAAATTTACTTTTGTGAATATTGAACCTGTTTGACTAGGAATGTTTTCTTCGCTTTCACTTGGCACATCTTCCTTATATTCATCATCAGATAAATTTCCTTTTTCAACACTTACTTTAAAGCTTTCTGTTTCACTATCCCAATATCTTCTAACTTCAAGTTTTATATTACCTGTTAATTTACTATATCCTGGTACTGTTTCAACTTCTTTAATGTAATATGTATCTATACCTAAAGTATTAATATCTATTGTTGCAACTTTTAATTTTCCATCAACAAGTTTTACATTTTCACAACCATGAACAGAATTTCTATTTTTATCTAAAATTGTGTATACTGCACCTTCTATTAATCCTAATGTTTTTGCATCTATTGTTTCTAGTACTAATTCATATTTTCCTGTTGTTCTTGTATTTTTAACTACTAATTCAATTACTTTTTCAGTTTCATCAAAATCAGCTGTTATATTTACTTCTTCATAATCACATGGTTTTACATATCCAACTAAACCACCAACATTGTAATTACAACATGTTATTGTTCCATTATTTGTACAATCTCCTATACTAATAGAACTTAATGCGCAACCTACTAGTCCACCAATATTTGAAGGTTTAACATCAACTGTACTTTCATTTACTGTTTTTGTTGTTTGTTCACCTGTTACTGATGCATTATTAGTACAATTTTGAATTTTTATAATACCATTTTGATTTTTATCTTTATTTTCCTCATCATTATCATCTTGTGGTTTTACATATGGAATTGTATGTCCAACAAAACCTCCTATATTATCTGTTGATGCTGTTATTGAACCTGAAACTTTACAATTTCTTATAGTCCCTTTTCCCATAACACCTGCAATAGCACCAACACCAGAATAGTTTGTTATTCCTGTTGCATCTTCTGCAATACCTTTTATATGAATTTGAACATTTTCTAATTCTAAGTTTTCAATAATACCATCAACATATCTAAACATACCGATTTCTTTAATATTAACATCTGAATCAGATGAATAATGCATGTTGATTATTTTATGATTATTACCATCAATAATTCCTTTGAATGGTGTTTGAATTGGTTCCCATTCAATATTGCTTGCATCAATATCTGACATTAATTTGTAATTACCATCTGCTTTGTATTCATAATTAACACCATCTATTTTTATAGTTTCACCTGAGCCAATTTTTCTAAATTGTTCTGCTGTGAAAATAGGAATGAATTCATATCTTGTTGTATCTAGTCTAAAATCTAAAACTTCGCAAACAACTTTTACTGAATATGTACCTTGATTTTCATCAACTAAAGTTTTAGTTACAACTAATTTTATTTTAGTTCTTTCTAAAACAACATATCCTTCAGGTGTTGCAACTTCTTCTATATAATAAATATCATCACCTTCACCTAATGTTGTCATCATTCCAAAATCTAAAACACCCTCTTGTGTTGTAACACTTGTTTTTAAAACATTTCCATCTTTGTCTAATAAATTGAATTTTGCTCCTGCTAATAATTCTTTTGTATCACTATCAATTTTATTTATTCTTATTTTGTAATCAACTTTAATTTTTCCTTCTAAAACAACATTTTCAAAATCATCATCATCTTCTATACCTTTAATGTATGATAAATTAGTTGATTGTTTACTCTCTTGTTCTTTATAATCTTTTGAAGGTAAAGTACTTATACTTCCAGGTGTTGAATCTGCATCTTGTGCACTTTGCTCTTCTATTTGGCATAATGTTAATAATCTTATCTCTTCATCTGTTGTTACATCAGAACTTACTTGTAATAAAACTTCTAATTCTTCATATTTTGGTGCACCTAATCCTACATATCCTTTTACACTTTTATTAGCTAAATATGTTGAAGATATTTTTCCATCAAATTCTTTTACCCATTTATATGTTATGTTTGTTTTATTTGTTTCTACAAGCTCTAAACTTTCAGGAATATACATACTGATTTTGTTTGCTGTTCCATCTGTCATTCCTTCATTATATACACGAATTTTATATGTTATAAAATTTCCTTTTTTTACTTTGATAGGATTTTTTGTATGTGCATATACAAAATCACCATTTTCCATTTCTGAAACAGGTTCTCTTGAATCTGTAACTTTTTCTCTATTTATTTCTGTAATAAATGTTCTTAAACTTAAATCCAAACCTGTTTCCAAGTTTTGAACACCTATAAAATGATCTTTAGTTAACCTGTCTATCTTATATGTATCAGCAGAATTCACATCGTAAATCCTTGCATTTTTCTCATCATTGTTTTCCATTATTACTAATTTTAAATTGTTATAATTGTAACTATTATCTACATCTATTTTAAATTCGAAAGAAGAATCACATTCATAATCACCAGTTGTCATTTCTGAAGATGTATTTACATTAATAACTTTTACACCTTGAGGAACAGATACATTTATTTTATGTGTCTCTCCTAACCAGTGGATTGTTGCAGTTTTATCATATCCTGCAAAATTTGTATTAACACTTACATTTTCTTCTGTATTTTCAATCCATATATCTTCAAACCCTTGAAATGAACCATATCCAATACTTGTTACATTTGGTCCTACAATTATTTTATATACATTAGTACATGCACTAAATGTATAATTTTCTATAGTTCTTACTCCACTTCCAATTCTTATTGTACCATCAATACTACTACATGTTGCAAAAGCATTTGCACCTAATACTGTAACAGAATCTGGTATTATTAAATCACCTTTTATTCCTGAACAACCTTGAAAGGCATAACTACCTATTGAATTAATTCCTTCATTTAATGTTAATGATTGTATATTTTGACAATCATTAAAAGCTCTTTGTCCTATACTTTTTACACTACTTGGAATAACTAAATTTCCTGATATTTTTCTATTGTTATAAAATGCATAATCACCTATTTGTGTTACTGTATCTGGAATTATTAATTCATTTGATATTTGTGAAGCATTATTAAAAGCTTGTGCACCTATTATCTCAAGTTTATTTGAAAGAGTTATTTCTTTCAATCCTGAGCAATTACCAAAAGAATAACTTCCAAGAGTTGTAACCGTATTTGGCATATTTAATTTTTCTAATTTATAACAATTATTAAATGCATAATTATTAATAATTTGTAAATTACTATTACTTCCAAAATTAATTTTTTTCAAGCCTTGGCAATTATAAAATGCATATTGCTCAATATTTGTTACAGAATCTGGTATATCAATTTCTGTAAGTGCATTAAATTTTGAAAAAGTATTATTACCTATACTTGTTACAGTATTTGGAATTACTACTTTTGTAATAGTTGTATTATTAGTAGTAGCTCCTAAAATATTTTTGCCACTTGCACTAGCACTTGTTGCAACACCTCTAATACTTGTTACTGTGTAACCTCCTAATGTTTCTGGTATAGTTAAAGTTCCAGATGGAGTACCACTAGCAACATATACATTTACTGCATTATTACCACTTATAGTATAATACCATGTAATACCGTCTACTTGTTCAGTATATCCTTTAACTTTGTAATTAATTGATATTGCTATAAATGCCATTAAACAAATTAGCAAAACTGAAATTAGACTTATGAATTTCTTTCTTTTCATTTTTCTTCTCCTTTGATTAAATTTTAGTTTGAATTCATTATAAGTATAAGAAAAATTTATATCAATACCTTGTTTTTGCATTTTGTCTTTTTGTTTTGACCAAACCTTTACGGAAACCATAATTAACCAATTTATATGTATATATATTAAGTTTATATTAATTTTTAGATTTAATTTTTAAATAGGTTATTTCCTGACTTTATTTAACTTATTTTTTGAATAGTTTAAACCTGTTTATTACAAATTTCCGTAGGATATTTTACTTCATAAAAAAAGAACTGTTCCTTTTATAGAACAGTTCTTTTTTTATGAAATCTTTTAAACTCTTGAATTTCCTAAGCGAAAATTGCTTCGAATTCATCTCCATCAATTTTTTCTTTTTCTAATAATACTCCTGCAACAGCATGAAGTTTTTCAATATTGTTTTTCAATATTTCAAGAGCAGTATTATAAGCATTATCTACAATAGATTTAACTTCTTCATCTATAATACCAGCTGTTTCTTCAGAATACTCTTTTCCTTGTGAAAAATCTCTTCCTAAGAATACTTCTTCTTGATTATTTCCTAACATTATTGTTCCAATTCTATCACTCATACCATATTTAGTAACCATTGAACGTGCTATTTTAGTTGCTCTTTCTATATCATTGCTTGCACCTGTTGAAATATCATCTAATATAAGCTTTTCTGCAACTCTTCCGCCTAAAAGTGAAACTATTTGTTCTAGCATTTCAGATTTAGACATAAAAGATTTATCTTCTGTTGGTCTATACATAGTATAACCTCCAGCCATTCCTCTAGGCACAATTGAAATTTGATGTACGGCATCTTGTGTTGGTAAAAATCTACTTACAACAGCATGACCTGCTTCATGATATGCAACCAATTTATTTTCTTTTTCACTTCTTACTCTTGTTTTCTTTTCAGGTCCCATAGTAACTTTTACCATAGCATCTTCTATTTCAGCCATATTAATTTCTGTTTTATTTCTTCTTGCAGCAAGTAATGCAGCTTCATTTAATACATTCTCTAAATCTGCTCCGGAAAATCCTGAAGTATTTTTTGCTATTGTCTTTAAATCTACATCTGACCCTATCATTTTCTTTCTAGCATGAACTTCTAATATTTCTTCTCTTGCCTTAACATCTGGTGCAGGCACAACAATTTGTCTATCAAATCTACCTGGACGTAATAAAGCTTTATCCAAAATATCAGGTCTGTTTGTAGCAGCTAAAACTATTACACCTTCATTTTCAGCAAAGCCATCCATTTCAACAAGTAATTGGTTTAATGTTTGTTCTCTCTCATCATGTCCTCCACCAACACCTGCACCTCTTTGACGTCCTACTGCATCAATTTCATCTATAAATATTATACATGGAGCACTTTTTTTAGCTTGTTCAAATAAATCTCTAACTCTAGATGCCCCAACACCTACAAACATTTCCACAAAATCAGAACCACTTATTATAAAGAAAGGAACTCCTGCTTCGCCAGCTACAGCTTTTGCTAATAATGTTTTACCTGTTCCTGGATGTCCTACTAATAATACACCTTTTGGTATTCTAGCACCCATATCTGTAAATTTTTTTGGGTTTTTTAAGAATTCCACTATTTCTTGTAACTCTTCTTTTTCTTCATCAACACCTGCTACATCTGCAAAAGTTATTTTGTTTTTATCTAATTCATTTATAGATTTTGCTTTACTCCTTCCAAAAGACATTGTTTTTCCAGTACCCTGACTTCTGTTCATTAAAATAAACCAGAAGATAAAGAATATTATCAATATTCCAAATGGTGTTAATAAACCTAACACAACCATAAACCATGACTCAGATTTTTCTACTACATTGACTTGACCACTTTTCATAGGTTCTGTTAATGTATTCATAAAATTTTCGATATTTGGTATATTAACTTCTTTTTCTATATTATCATTTTTCAATTTTATAATTGCAGATTGACCAGATGAGTCAATTTCTACATTTTCAACTTCATTTGCTTCTATTTTTGTTACTAATTCTGAATATGAAAGTTTTCTATCACCGTTTTCTAAAATTGAAGAAATAAGTACTATGAAAATTATACCAATTATTAACCAAATTGCTAATGTTTTTATACTATTTTTCAAAATTTTCCCTCCTTATGTGTCTAAAAATCTATTAGAAACTATAACATAATTTTACCCTTATTTCAAGCCATTCATCAAACTTTCACATTACAAAATTCTACAAAATTTTTACTTCACTACGGAAATACGAAGTTTGTTTTTCTATTGTAACATAAAAGTAATATTTCCATCCTTAACAAGAACTTTTATGTTTTTATTTGGCGTTAAGTACTTATTCCCTATGTTTTTAGAACATAATTTAACAATATCATCCACATGGATTTTCTCAATTCCCTGTGTCGAACCTAAAACTCTTTGAATAGTTTCTAATACAATTCTGTTTTTTATTACATCATCTAATTGATTAAATTTTTTTAGATTTAGAACTATACTTTTGTTATTCTGCGTTTTTTCTTTTGATGTCTGCTCTTTCTGCAATTGCTTTCTCTGTATTTCTTCTTTCTCTATTTGATTTTTTTGCATTTGCTCTTTCTGTAATTTGTCTTTTGCTATTTTCTCTTTTTCCATTTGCTCTCTGCATATTTTATTATTTTGCTTTTCATTTCTACTTTGTTGCAAATTTTCTAAATCTTTTTCTACAATCAACTCATTTTCCATAATGTTTTTTGCATACTCTTGAATAAAATTATTTTCTTGCCTTGCTAAAATAGACAATTTATTTAATGACTCTATTATATTAGGATTAAACTCTTTTTTTATTTCAGGAATTAAAACATTTCTAATTTTATTTCTTGTATACACATTTTCAAAATTTGTTTTATCAATTTTAGGTTGTAATTTATTAACCCTACAATATTCCTCAATTTCACTTCTTTCACATTCAATAATTGGTCTAATATATTTATTATCTCTTATTGGCTCTATACCTTTAAGCCCAGAAGTTCCTGCTCCCCTAAAAATATTCATCAACACTGTTTCAGCATTATCATTTTCATTATGTGCAGTAGCTATTTTATTTGCATTAACAATATTTAAAACCTCTTCGAAAAAATCATACCTAGCCTTTCTTCCAGCCTCTTCAGTTCCAATTTTTTCTTTATTAGATTTATCTATAACATCGATTCTTTTTATATAACACTTAATACCTAATTTATCACAAAAATTTTTAACATATTGTGTTTCTTCCTCAGCTTCTTTGCGTATCATATGATTAATATGTGCCACAACAATTTCAAAATTCAATTTTTCTTTTAATCCGTTTAAAATGTGTAGAAGGCACATTGAATCAGGTCCACCTGAAACACCAATTACAATCTTATCATTTTCTTGTATTAGATTATATTTCTTTATAGTATTTAATACTTTATTTTTCATTTTTTCCTCTTTCCATTATCTTTCTTTTACTTTTTTACAAATACACAAAAGGTATTGTCTCTTAGAAATTTAACTATTATTGTACCACGAATTTCATACATATGCAAGAAAAATTCCTTAACATAATATTGTTGAGAAAAAAAGATTAATTCCATACTCAATAGAATCATAAAAAATAATATAGCTTATTTTATTTTTCAAAAATAATAATTTTTTCTCTCGGTGCTCCCCAAAAAAATAAAACCCGCATCACTCAATCCAATGCAGATTTTATTAAAATTTTCCTACATATGTTGCTCCAAATTAGCAAACTTCGTATAACTTCCCAACCAAGCCAACTCAACCGTACCAGTTGAACCAGCTCTATGCTTTGCCAAAATAACCTCAGCAACATTCTTTTTCTCACTATCCTGATTATAATAATCATCCCTATACAAAAACATAACAATATCTGCATCCTGCTCAATAGAACCAGATTCACGAAGATCTGAAAGCATAGGCCTATGATCTGGTCTTTGTTCTGGTGCACGAGATAACTGTGACAGCGCAATTACAGGAACATTAATCTCTTTAGCCAAAATTTTAAGTGAACGACTAATTTCAGCAATTTCCTGCTCACGACTTGCCCCTCTTTTACTGCTTCCTTGAACCAATTGCAAATAATCTATTACAACCAACCCAATATCTTTTTCTAACTTCATTTTTCTACACTTTGCACGGATTTCCATTATTGATATACCAGGAGTGTCATCAATAAATATCTGTGCCTCTGAAAGAATTCCAGAAGCTTGCGCAAGTTTAACCCAATCATCATCTTCAACTTTACCAGTTCTTACCTTATTACTATCAACCAGTGCCTCACTACACAAAATTCTGTTAGCCATTTGTTCCTTTGACATCTCTAAGCTAAAAATTGCCACAGGAGTTTTAGCTCTTACAGCTGCGTTAGTTGCTATATTAAGTGCAAATGCTGATTTTCCCATAGCAGGTCTTGCTGCAACTAGAATTAAATCTGAACCATGAAGCCCTGCAGTTTTATAATCTAAATCTAAAAAACCTGTTGGAACACCTGTTACATGTTGTTTTCTATTATACAACTCCTCTAATTCAACAAATGTATCAACAAGTATATCTTTCATAGAACTATATCCTTTTTGATTTCTGCTTTGCATAACATTAAAAATCTTTTTTTCAGCATTATCCATCAATTCTTCTACTTCTTGTGTTGGATCATAACCTAGTGTTATTAGCTCATTTGCTGTTCTTATTAAAGTTCTTAATGTTGATTTTTCCTCAACAATTTTAATATATTTATCAACATTCGCTGTTGTTGGAACCTTTTCTGGCAACTCTACTAAATATTCCAAACCACCAATAGCTTCTAGTTTTCCCATTGATGCAAGTTCTGATTTCAAAGTTATAATATCTATAGGTTCTCCTCTATTATATAGATTTAATATTGCAGAATAAATTATTTTATTATCTTCTCTATAAAAATCGTAATCTGAAAGTACTTCTATTGCTGATATTACAGCATCTTTATCTGTAAGCATACTACCTATTACAGCTTGTTCGGCTTCTAGGTCATGTGGTGGTACTTTATTAAAATCCATATTTATTACTTCCTTTTTATTTATTCTTTTCAGCCACTATTTTCAGTTGTTACAGCTACTTTTCTATTTGCTTCAGCAATTATTGATTAACAACATTTACTTTAAGATTTCCAGTAACACCTTCAAATAATTTAACAGAAATATTGAATACTCCTAAATTTTTAATATTTTCGTTTAAAACAATTTTCTTTTTATCTACATCAATATTAAATTGTTGTTTTAAACTTTCTGAAATTTCTTTAGCAGTAACTCCGCCAAAAATTTTCCCATTGTCCCCTGCTTTAACTTTAATTACAACACTAATTTCTTTCATCTTATTTGCAATTGCCTCAGCATTAGATTTTTCAACATCTTTTTTATGTTTTTCTGAATTCTTTTTATTATTCAATTTGCTCATATTTTCAGCATTTGCCTCAACAGCTAATTTTTTTTGAAATAAAAAATTTCTAGCATAACCATCACTAGCATTTATAACTTCATCTTTTTTTCCTACACCTTTTATATTGTCTAATAAAATTACTTTCATAATATCACCTTTTCTTAATTATAATTTTATACTATTCTATACTAAAATACGCTTTTTTTCAAGTACTCTGTTGGGATTTTCTGTTTGAATTTCTACTAATTTTCTAAAAATTCACAATGAAAAAATTAAAAAATAATAAAAAACATACACTAAACTTGGTAAGGTATTAACATAAAGTAAAAATAAAGAACAGATAACTTAAGTTATCTGCCTTCAAATTGTGTACTGTTAATATCTATTCCAAATAAGACAAAAATGTTATAGAGTAAACATCCACAATAAATTATTTTGATAATTGACTTTTAAAAATATTTCTTGTTAAGTCACTTATTACTGGTAATTCGTATTCTTCTTCCTTATATGCCTTAACCATTCCTATTATTTGTAATACGAAAACTAATACACTAATTAATGAACCTACAAATCCTACATAAGGAATTAAGCCTATAACAAAAGAACATACCATACCAATTGCTGAAATAACTATAGATTGACAAGCATTAAATTTAGTTCTATCATCATTATCTTTGAATGCTAATAAAACTATTAATCCACCAATCCATCCAAATAAATATGCTAATAAACCTCTGACTTTTTGCTCCATTTTATTCACCCCACTCTTACATTAATTTAATATTATTTTACTATTATTATGTTTATTTGTCAAACTCAAAAATCTTCACTTAAGAACATTTATTTTTATTATTATTAAATATATATTTATACCATGTTATTATATATATTATTACTGTATATGGAAATATAATAACAACTTTCCAATTATAATTAATTGCTTGTTTAAAATTTAAATGAACTATTGATAGAAATGCTCGTGTCATTCCACAATTAAAACATTCTTTTCCTGTTATATTTTTATATATGCATAAACTATAATTAGTTTCTATTGGTAAATTATACAACAACAATAATAATAGAATATTTATACATAAACATATAAATATTCTATTCATTACTTTTTTATTATTTATTTTCAATAAGTCTTCCTTCTGAATCTGTAAACTTACCTGTTATAATCATTATTAAGTCTACTAATGTCCAAACTCCGCAACCACCAGCTGTTAATAATTGTAATATTCCTGTACCAATTTTACCAGCATAGAAACGATGTATTCCTATATAACCTACAAATATACATAATAGTAATGTTACTAACCAATCTTTATCGCTTTTATTTTCCATATTTTCACCCCTTTTTACTTCTTATACTTCTATAATACTATTAAAATTATCTACTGTCAATTACTTTTTTTTATTTGATAGTGTCAATATTTTTCGGGAAAATATAAAAAAAAATATACATAATCCCAAAG
>USQY01000001.1 GCA_900557045.1 uncultured Clostridium sp. | reverse complement strand
GCTCAGGTCGGAGGTTTATTTTTTCAAAAGTAAAAATTTCTTTCTCCGAGGGAGGATGAGAGTGTGTGAGAAGAATTTTAGTTGAGTAATTTAGGTTTGTTAGTGATAAAATAAAAATGTACAATTTTGTACAAAAATATTTTGCCTAAATTGTACATTTTGTGTTAACAATAACAAGGTTGTAGGAGATATTAAATGGTGGATTTGGTTTGCAAAGTGGCAGGAATAGTTTAAAAATTGTTGACATGGAACATACCTTGGTATACAATGTATAAAAATACATTGTATACCAAGGTATGTTTGCGTGTAAAAATATATTGCATATTTAAGGTATGTTTTTGTATAAAAAATAAATGATACAAGGGGGAAGAATGGTGAAAATAAATAAGGAATTATTAAAGGGAAGTACAAATTTGTTAGTGTTGAGTTTATTGCAAGAGGAAAATATGTATGGGTATCAAATGATAAGAAAGCTTTCTGAAAAATCAAATGATGTTTTCGAATTGCAAGAAGGTACTTTATATCCTATTTTACATGGATTGGAAGAAAAAGGTTTTATTTCTTCTTATTGGGATGATACAACTGGTAAGAAAAGAAAGTATTATACAATTACTAAAAAAGGAAAAAATCAATTAAAAGAGAAAAAGGAGGAGTGGTCAGTTTTTAGTAGTGGTATTAATCAAGTTATAGGAGGTGTTTTATTTACAAATTAAAGAATATTTAAATTATGTGTGTGAGCAAATAAAATATAAACCTGCAAGAGAGGATATATCAAAGGAATTGCAATCACATATTGAGGATATTAAAAATTGTTATATTGAAGATGGAGTGGAAGAAAGTGTTGCAGAGGAAAATGCTATAAAACAAATGGGTGATGCAAAAATTGTTGGTAATAGGAATATCTGTTATATTTATATTGCAAAGTGTATGTAATATTCTTATGAATGTAAACTTTGGAATTACAGCAGATTTTAATATTCCTTTTGTATCATATAGTGGAGGAAGTTTGATAGTTAATATGATTTGTATGGCAGTGATTCTTGGAGTATATAGAAGAAAGAATATTTCATATGTTAAAAATATAGATTAGCATAAATTAAAAAACAAAATATTAATCTAAAATATTAGAGTTTGATTTTATATGAAAATGAAATATAACTGTTTTAAAAATATAATTAAAATACAGGTTGTTTAATATTATGCAATATTTAATAAATGCGTAATAATAAATATAGAAAATCCGGTAATTTAAATAAATTACCGGATTTTTGTATAGTTTGTAAAATTCTTGTCCAAGAAAATTTTTATTATCTCTTTGAGAATTGTGGAGCACGTCTTGCTTTTTTAAGACCATATTTCTTTCTTTCTTTCATACGTGGATCTCTTGTTAAGAATCCAGCAGATTTTAAAGTTGGTCTAAATTCTCCATTAGCTTGTAATAAAGCTCTTGATATACCATGACGGATAGCTCCAGCTTGACCTGTGAAACCTCCACCAATTACTTTACAAATAACATCATATTTTGTAGCTGTGTTTGTAGCTGTTAATGGTTGTCTAACTATAACTTTTAAAGTTTCAGCACCGAAGTATTCATCTATACTTCTACCATTAATTGTTATAACACCTGTTCCTTCAACTAATCTAACTCTTGCAATTGATTTTTTTCTTCTTCCTGTACCGTAGAAAACTATTTTTTCTGATTTTGCTTTAGGCATTTTTTCTTTCCTCCCTTAATAAATAAATTAGAAATTCCAAATTTCTGGTTTTTGTGCTGCATTTTCATGTTCACTACCAGCATAAATTCTTACTTTTTTAATCATTTGTCTTCCTAATGAATTTTTAGGAAGCATTCCTTTGATTGCTAACATCATAGCTTTTTCTGGATTTTTTTCCATCATTACTCTTGCAGTAGTTTCTTTCATACCACCGATATATCCTGAATGATGTCTATAAATTTTTTGGTCTAATTTCTTTCCTGTGAATATAGCTTCACTTGCATTTAGTATTATAACGTGATCACCTGCATCCATGTTAGGTGTGTAAGTTGGTTTGTGTTTTCCTCTTAATAATTTAGCAGCTTCTGTTGCTACTCTACCTAATGGTTTGTTAGCGGCATCAATTATATACCATTTTCTTTCGATTTCATTTCCTTTTAAAACATATGTAGTATTGTTCATGGTAAAAATTACCCTCCATTTCATAAAATAATTTATTTATATATGAAACTCAAAGTAAAACTACCGGGGAGAAGTTTGCCTTCAAGTCATATTACAATTTAATTGCTTTACTATTCTATAATAAAAATTGAGAAAAGTCAAGGGTTTTGGAAAAAATGATTACCTTTATGAAAATTAAATTAGGTAAAATATATAGGATGTTTGTAAATTGTAATCAAAAAGTGTTTGATAAAGTAAATAAAAATGTTATAATATAAATGATTATAAAAGGAAAAGAGGAAATATGAATAAAGTAAATGCAATAAAAATAATAGAAAAATTAAAGAAATATTATCCAGAGGCAACATGTAGTTTGGATTTTAAAACACCATTTCAAATGACTGTGGCAGTGATGCTTTCAGCACAGTGTACAGATGAACGTGTTAATAAAATTACTCCATTATTGTTTGAAAAATATGGAACACCTGAGGCTATGAATAAAATTGAATTAGAAGAGCTGGAAAAAATAATTCATCCATGTGGATTTTATAAAAATAAGGCTAAAAATATTAAAGCTACTGCAGAAATTATTGTAAATAAGTTTGGAGGAAATGTACCTGATACAATGGATGAGCTTATTAAATTACCAGGGGTTGGTAGAAAAAGTGCAAATGTTATTATGTTAGAAGCTTTTAATTCACCACAAGGAATTGCTGTTGATACGCATGCTAAGCGTATTTCCAATAGATTGGGTTTGTCTAAAAATACTGATCCAGAAAAAATAGAAAAAGATTTAATAAAGATATTTCCTAAAAAATATTTTTATGATGTTAATCATTTATTAGTTTGGCATGGAAGAAAAATTTGTGTGGCAAGAAATCCAAAGTGTATAGAATGTCCAGTTAAAGAATGGTGTGAGTTTTCAAAGAAAAATTAGAAAGAGTTCGTATAATGTTTATATTATCATCATTGAATAGCTAAATTATAAATAAAAATTATTTTGGAATTTTATTAACAAATAAACAAGGAGTAGGAAAATAAATGAAAAAAATTAACAAAACAGAGTTACATCAGATATTTATTGGTATGAAAACTGATAATCAAAATTCATATAATTTGTTATATGAAAAATATTATAAATTAGTGTATGGAATAGTTTTTTCAATAATAAAAAACAATGAAGATACAGAAGATATAGTACATGAAGTTTTTACTAAAATATATAAATTGGATAAAGATAAGTTACCAGAAAGTAATGAGGCTAGCTGGTTATTTACAGTAAGCAAAAATGAATCATATATGTTTTTACGAAAATCTAAGCCTGATATAAGTATAGAAGAAATTTATGAAATATCTGGTGAGAATAATAATATTGTATCATCTAATAAACGAAAAATGTCAAATACTTTTATTGTTCAACAAACAGAAAATGATATAGATAAAATAATAGATGCAGATTATTTTAATGGTGTAATTAGTGGATTAAAAGAAGATGAAAAACAAATTATTTCTTTGAAAATATTATCAAATTTTACTTTTCAAAAAATTTCTCAACTTTTGGATATTCCAATAGGAACAGTTCAGTGGAAATATTATAAGGCTATAAATTCATTAAAAATTTCAATAAGTAGCTTAACAGGTGCTGTTATTGCATTTGTAATTGTTCTATTAAGAATGGAAAATTTAAACCAAAGTACTTTAAAAAATAAAAGTAGTTTTGATGAGGTAAGTAAAAGTGATAGATTAGAAAATGATATTTCAAGTAATGACACAGTAAATGAAAATAGTTCTTGTTCAAGTGAAACAAAAAAAGAAAATAACTTAGAAGATAAGAATACAGAAAATATAATAAATTCAGGTGATTCTGAAATAAATACTGTTATTAGCGAAGTTAAGAACTATGAAAATGCAAGGATTGTAAAAGAAAATATTGATATTTTTCAAATAGCATTTTTTAGTATATCTATTGCACTTTTAATAATTTTTATAATTTTTTTGAAAAAGTACCAACAAAAATTAAATAGAAAATCATCTAAATATTGAGGGAAAGAACAAGAAAGGAAAAAGAGTGATATACTGAAGGAAAAATGTTCTCACCCTTAAATTCATTATGTTAAATAAGAAGGAAAAGAAAAACGTCCCTTTTTCCTCTTTAGAAAGGTGTTGATAAAAGATGTTAAAAAATAAAAAATTTCTTATAATAATAGCAATTATATTAATATTAGTTATAGTTGCAGGAGGGCTATTTTATGTATTTCGAAATTTTAAAATTGAAAAAGATGCTAGTGGAAAACTAATAATAAAGTCTGCAAATTTAAAAGATGATTGGAATTATAAAGGTAGTTCAAAATCAAATGAAACAAGTAGTGGTATAAGTAAATCTATTAGCAATGGTATGGTAATGAATGTTACTGATGCAACTTCAGAGTCTACAACATCAAATAAAAATTCAACTATAGGTCTTTCAACAGGTGGAGCTAAAAATGTAGAAAATTTTAGAGAAAATATAAAAAATGGATATTTTCCGATTTCAACAGATATAACTTATAATGGATTATTTTATGATTATTATTTTGATACAGGAAGAAAAACAGAATCTACAGAATTATTTTCACCATCATATTCAATGGCAAAATCAAAAGATCCAATATCAGGTGAAACAGAATATTATATGACTGTTGGGTTAAATTCAAATATTAAACAAAGTGATTTTAAAAGAAAAAAATTAAATATTGTAGTTATGTTAGATATATCAGGTTCTATGTCTTCAAGCCTTAAAGAGTATTATTATGATTCTTATGTAAATGTTAATAATAAAGATAAATACTATAAAAAAGAATCAAAATCAAAAATGGAAGTTGCAAATGAATCTGTAAATCTTTTATTAGATAAATTAAATAATGAAGATAGAGTTGGAATGGTATTATTTGAAACTAAATCTTATGTTGCAAAACCATTGAATTTGGTTGGAGAAACCGATATTGATGCAATTAAAGAACATGTATTAGATATTAAACCATTAGGAAATACAAATTTTTCTGCAGGATATGAAGATTCCACTAACTTATTTTCAAAAGAAATGTTAAATGATTCTGAATATGAAAATAGAATTATTGTTATAACAGATGCAATGCCAAACCTTGGAACTGTTTCTAAAGGTGGACTTGCAGAAAGCGTTAAGGAAAATGCTGATAAAGGCATATATACAAGTTTTATAGGAGTGGGTGTAGATTTTAATACACAAGTTATTGAGTGTTTATCAGATGTAAAAGGTGCAAATTATTATTCAGTTCATTCTACAGAAGAGTTTCATAAAATAATGAGCGAAGATTTTGAATATATGGTAACACCTTTAGTATTTGATTTAGAGTTAAAACTAGAGTCTAATGGATTTAGTATTGCAAATGTTTATGGTACAGATACTAAAGATAATGAGCCAGGAACTCTAATGAAAGTTAATACATTATTTCCTTCTAGTAGTAATTCATCTGGGGAAAATAAAGGTGGAGTTATTTTAGTAAAATTGAAATCTAATTTTACTTGTGGAACTAATTTAAAAGAAGAAATGCAAAATGAAGATATTAAATTAACTGTTTCATATAAAGATAGAGATGGTGAAAGTCATTCAAATTCTCAAAATGTAAAATTTGGTAATAATATTTCTGAAGATGAGTATTATGAAAACACCGGAATTAGAAAAGCAATTCTTCTTACAAGATATGCTAATCTAATGAAAAATTGGATTTTGTATGAAAGAAGTGAAGAAGATAATAGGTTTTTGATTAATACTGAGACTGGAATTGCTGATTGCTGTTGTCTTACAACTGAAGATGTATGTGTAGTTTTAGGAGAAAATGAGAGAACTTCAGTTAAATTAACAGTTGGAAATGAATATAAAGAATTGTTTGAAAAAATGAAAAAATACATGGAAAGTGAAGTTAGTGTAATTGGTGATGATGAGTTAAAACAGGAAATTATAATTCTTGAAAAGTTAATCTAGAAAAAATTATTAGTTTAGATAAACTAGTGTTCATAAAAAGTTTGCCAATAAAATTGGCAAACTTTTAAATTATGTGCGACAGGCATGTCGTTTAGTTAATCGGTGAAAGTCCGTAGTGGAGGTACATATCGCCAACCACATAGTGAAGCACAAGCGTTCCATCGCGAGCAATGCTGTCAACTTAAGGAAATAAAGATATATACTTTTTTATAATAATTTGATAAAATCATAGCAGGGTTGCTATATGTCATACCAAAGAATAAATAAAAGTATAATAAACATAAAAAATAAAAATAGCAACATATATAAGAGTTGCAATAATTGTTTTACAAGAAAAAGAAAAATGGAATTTACAGATTATGTATGGTACCTAATAATGCAGAAGGGAAAAACTACAAGCATGGAACTAGATGAGTACTTAAAGAATAAAAATGGTACCTACAAAATTAGTATAAGTAAACAAGCATTTTCAAAACAGAGACAAAATTTAAAACCAGAAATTTTTATTGATATTTATAAGAATTATTTAATTGATTTTTATAGGAAGTAAATACATTTAAGGGATACCATGTATGTGCAATAGGTGGATCTTTATTTGAAATTCCTAATACAGAAACACTACGAGAAGAATATAAAACACAGAAAAATAGTTCAGGAAATAGAGAATCAGCAAGAGCAAGGGTATCTGGCTTATATGATGTAGAAAATGGCTTTATGTTGGATGCACTAATAAAAGATTGTAATAAAGGTGAAAAGAAGTTAGCCAAGGAGAATATTGAAAATGTTAGCAAGATATTAGATTTGCATAATTGTATAATAATATTTGATAGAGGTTATCCTGGAATAGATTTAATATGGTATTTAGAAAAGTTAAAAATAAAATATATATTTAGATTACAAACAAAAATGTATGATAGAGAAAAGACCTTAATGAAAGCTGAAGATGAATGGATTGATTTAAAAGTTGATGGAGATAGATTAAGAAAAATAACAGATGAAAAAGTAAAAAAGGAATTGAAATCCCACAATACTTTTATGCACAAATATATACCTTTAATGTATTGCAAGATATAAAGAATACAAATACAAGAAGAATACAAGAAAAACATCTCGATAAAAATTTGAAATACAAATATAAAGTGAATATAAATATTTTAGCTGGATGTCTAAAGAATATATTGATAGCAGTAATGTTTACAGACGACGGAAACGAAAAAGAAGAACTATATAATATAATTGTGGAAAAGGCTGAAAAAAATCTAATAGCAATAAAGCCTAATAGAACAAATATTAGAAAAACGTATATAAGTGGAAGGAATAAATATAGAACAAACCACAGAAACAATATTTAAACTAAATATTGTTGTATTTTTGGGGCAAGGGGTTTTATGCGTTAAAAATAAAACGAAGCTATCAGCTTAAAAAATTATGTTGATTACAAACACATAAAATATCTTTAAGTTGACAGCATTGCGGTTGTGTAAGAGGGGAGAAATTCATTAAGAATTATCCTATACTCGATTTTAAACCATAAATATTGTTATCTAGACATAGTTGAGCTCTCTTTGCACTTTTTCCGCCAGCACATAAGGAATTTTTTATAAATTCAGGATGTTTAATTAAGAAACTTTTCATTGTCTCGTCGGGGGTTTCCTTGAATTTGTACAAAGTATCTAATTGAGCTTTATTAATAATGTTTAATTCGAAAGCTTTATCAAATAGTGAATTATCAAGGCTAATCAATGCAAAAGATTCAACATGCACTTGTTGTAAGGCTTTATGACCACCTTGTTGTCTATCAACTGCAACTAAACTCCATTTTAAATTTCCATTAACATTTTGTATTGCAGGAATCCATGCACGTAAATAACTAGAAGCAACATTTAGTAAGTCTGCAATGTGAAGTACGTTTTTACCTTGAATATTATCAATATCATTGGTTTTAGAAAAATCGAAAGTACTGTTTACTATAGATAAATCTTTGTAAATTGTAATATGTGGTTTATTTAATAAATATGCTACCATGTTAGAGAAAAACCAATCTCTTCTTTCTCCTCCAGATATATAGTCTATTTCATAAGTGTTAATATTAGCTTTTATAAATTTTATAAATTCATCTATTGTGGTTTTATAAATTGTATTTTCTTTATATTGTTGTAAAGTTTTTTTAAATACATTTTGTGGTAATTGATATTTATTAGAGTTTTCTAATTCAGAATCAATAAATTCTAGTAAATTGTTTGAATCCTCTTCACTTCCATAAAGAAATTGTGCATTTATAAAGTATGGTCCGATCTTTCCTGATGTATACCAGAATGGTTGGTTTTCTGGACATATTTTGAATGCGTTTGTATTAAATAAATAAGATATTAAGTTACTCATAATTTTCATCCTTTCTTAATTTTTTTACTAGGATAATATTAGTTTATTTTTTTTGAGAAGTCAAGGAAATTTTTTATGTTTTGAGTGTTATTAACACTTAATAAGATATATGAAATAATACATTTGTTATATATAATACAATATAATGGTTTAAAAAATATAGTAAAGATGTCAAGTAAAAAGTTAAATGCAATTTTGTAAAGTAAATGTATGTTGTACAAGTATAATATTAAGCTAAAAAAATAAAGTTGATTTTTGTTGAAATTAGTGTCAATTATTTTTGCTGAAATTTGTTGAAATATGAAATCTAAGATGATATAATTCAAATATCTGCAAAAACGCGGTAATATTATATAACAAAGGAGATGTAAATTATGCAAATTAGAGTTCTTGCATCAACAAAAGTGGGGTATGAAATGCCAAAAGAGGAGGCAGTAAATTTTTCAGGAAAATCAGCTGGAATTTGTTATTTACCAGATAGCTTAGATACTTTGTTTTCAGAGGATTCAGCTAAAACTGAAAGGAGAGCAAAAGGAACACTTGCCTCAGGACATCATAGTGTGTTTGGGCATGTAACATACAATTTGGCTTTAGAGGGAATTCCTAAAATTCTTGCAATGATTTTAAATAATGAAAAAATTTATAATACTTCTGAAAAGTCAGCAAGATACACAAAAATGGAGCCTTCTGAAAAAGAAAAAGTGTTATATGAAAAATGGATTGAAACATATCAAAAGGAAATTCAAAAACATTATCCAAATATTGATGATAAAAGATCAAAAAAACTTGCACAAGAAAATGCTAGATATCTAATTAGTGTGTTTACACCAGCAACAATAATGGAGTATACAGTTAGTTTTGGTCAATTAAATTATATTGCACATTGGTTTGAAAATTTTGTTAAAAATGCAGAAGACACTAAATTCAATGCAAAGTTGAAAAAAGTGTTTATTGAATTCAATGACAAAATTTCAGATTTAATAATTCCAGAATTAAATTCTGATGTAAAAGGAAGAACTTTTTCAATATTCGCACCAAGAGCAAGAAAGGAAGAATTCGGTGAAAATTACTGCATAAATTATGAAGGCACATTCGCACAATTAGCACAAGCACAAAGACATCGTACCACATATTGTGAAATTTCTTTTATGAATAAATCTGAGTTTTTTGTTCCTTCTATTATAAAAGGAACAGAACTTGAAAATGAATGGATAAAAGATATTTCTTCTTTAGAAGATGAATTTCCACAAGGATTATTGCTTAAAATAAATGAAAGAGGAACAGTAGAGAATTTCATAATGAAATGTCAAGAAAGATTATGCGGAGCTGCACAATTGGAAATTGCTATTCAAACAAAAGAAAATTTGAATAGATATATTAATGCTGTAAAAGAAAATGGTAATGAAGAAATTTATAATTATTTATTACAATATACTAAAGGGGCAAGATGCACATTTCCAGGTTGGCGTTGCAATTCGCCATGTATATGGGGAGCTAAAAATGCATTAAACAGACTTGTCTAAGTATATGGAAAAATAAAACAGCTGTGTGTTAAAAATATTTGTTTAACACACAGCTGTTTATACTAAAGATTGTAGAGTAGGCAAAATAAAATATATTAAAATGTAGTGAATAGGCAGTTTAGGAGCGTGAGCACATATACATTTTAATATTAAACTTATTAAACTCGTTGCCCCTGCAAATTAAAATTTCCCATATTTGTTTTCGCAAATAAATTAAGCATATTTCCCTGAACATTACCAGTTATATCATATTGAATATTTGCTATTCCAGCTGCTATGTTTCCAGAAAGAGATAGTTGATTACCATTAACTACACCATTGTTAAATTCATTTCTTTTACCCATAACATCAACATATCCACTCAAATTATTTCCATTAGAAATTAATTTCACCAATGCTTTTATGTTTCCCATAGGTGTTTGAATATTAAATTCATATAAGCCATCCATAAAAAAATACCTCCCTTGTAGTAAATATATGCACGAAATTTAAAATATGTGCATAATTATAATATTTCTTTTAATTCAGTTAAAGAAGTAATACATTTAATGTTATTTGAATTTTGCTTCAAAATTTGTTGTAATATGCTAGTATTGTCTGAAAGATTTATATTTTTTTTATTATAAAAAATTGCATTTATATTACAATTCAAAGCTCCTTGTATATCTGTATTAATATTATCTCCAATCATAACACATTCACTTGATTTAAAATCTCCAATTGCAGTTATAAAAGCTTCTTTATTAGGTTTATTTTTTATTTTTTCTGTTCCATATACATGACTAAAATATTGTAAAATATCTAATTTTTTTAAACGGGTGATTTGGGGTTCTTCAAACCAATTTGTAAGAATTACTAAATCATATTTTTTAGATAAGTACTTTAAAGTTTCTGATACTGAAGGGTCAGCTTTGTTTGGAATGCAAAAGGTGAAATAATAAATTAGCTTTTGTACAAATATTTTATCAAAAGTTATGTGTGAATAGTTTGATATGTTTGCATTTTTATTAAGTAAAGTAACCATATTGTTTATTGAAAAATATTCGTAATTTTTTTCATAATTATCTATTGAAGTTATTACGATATTTAAAATTTCAGAATAATTAGCTAAATGTAAATCTTTACATACATTTTTTACTGCAAATTCATAGTATGTATCTTCCCAAGTTATTAGTGTGTTATCTAGGTCAAATATAAGTCTTTTAATCATGTTTTTCCTCCTTGAATATTTTTTTATAATTTTAACATTTTGGGGAATTTTGTCAAGCAGTGTGAGTAAAGTCTGTTCATATGAGAAATTTTAGAAATTTTGCATTTAATTGCAGAAAACTAGCATATTATGTAATTATGAAAATGAATATTGTGTTATAAGATTATGCTTCAACTGCATAATTTTGGAAAATTTTGTCCATAATATTGTTAGAATAATTTTAAGGGAGGTTTTTGTATATGAGAGATTTTTTGGCAATAGAAAAAATAAAAGCTTTGGAGGTTCTTGATTCAAGAGGAAATCCTACTGTTATGGTTGAGGTTATGTTAGAAGATGGAAGTGTTGGAGAGGCTTTGGTTCCATCTGGGGCATCTACAGGTAGTTTTGAGGCGATAGAATTACGTGATAATGATGAGAATAGGTATATGGGAAAAGGTGTGCAAAATGCAGTAAACAATGTAAATACTATTATAGCAAAGTCATTAAAAGGGCAAAATGCGCTTAATCAGTTAGAGGTAGATACTAAATTAGTATGGATTGATGGAACTGAAAATAAGTCTAATTTAGGTGCAAATGCAACATTGGGAGTTTCACTTGCTGTTGCAAGGGCAGCTGCTAATTCATTGGGAGTGAGTTTGTATAATTATTTAGGGGGAATAAATGCTAGAAAAATGCCTGTTCCTATGATGAATATTTTGAATGGTGGTAAACATTCAGATAATAATGTAAGTATACAGGAATTTATGATAATGCCTGTTGGAGCTACTAATTTTAAGCAATGTATGGAAATGGGTGCTAAAGTGTATCATACTTTAAAGAAAATTTTGAAGGAAAGTAATAATATAACATCTGTTGGTGATGAGGGTGGTTTTGCACCTAATTTAAATAGTGATGAGGATGCTATTGAATTAATATTACAAGCAATTAAAGAGGCTGGATATGAACCTGGAAAAGATATTGCTATAGCTTTAGATATAGCAAGTACAGAGATGTATGAGGAAGCTAAGAAAATTGGAAAAAATGGTTATTATTTTTGGAAGAGTGATAATTTTAAAACTTCAGATGAGATGATACAATATTTAAATGAATTAATAGTAAAATATCCTATAATTTCTATTGAAGATGGTCTAGCAGAAGAAGATTGGGAATCATGGAAAAAATTGACTGAAACTATTGGAAATAAAGTTCAATTGGTAGGAGATGATTTATTTGTTACTAATTTAAAAAGATTACAAAAGGGAGTTAATAAGAAGGTTGCTAATAGTATATTGATAAAATTGAATCAAATTGGAACTTTGACTGAAACTCTTCAGACTATTGAGTTTGCTAGAAGTAAGGGGTATGGAGTTATTGTTTCACATCGTTCTCGGAGAAACAGAAGATACTTTTATTGCAGATTTAGCTGTTGCTGTTAATTGTGGGCAAATTAAGACTGGTGCGCCATGTAGGACTGATAGGGTAGCCAAGTATAATAGGTTGCTTAAGATTGAAGATGAGTTATAAGGAATTGGGGACGTTTTTCTTTTCCTTCTTAGTGAACATAAATATTAGGGGTTTTAGTTTGGTGTGTTGAAATTGTTGTGGGATAAATAAGTTTTTTCGGGGGGAGCACCGAGAGAAAAAATTTGTTACTTTTGAAAAAATGAACTCCTTCAAACGCGGTGGGGTGCGTGCTGGGGTTGGTGGACTTGTTACGATAATGACTGGGGTTAGATGTTTTGGGGCTCAGGTCGGAGGTTTATTTTTTCAAAAGTAAAAATTTCTTTCTCCGAGGGAGGGTGGGAAAATTATTTATATTGTAATAGTTTCAACATTTGAACTGAAATACCTTGATATTTATGTTCCCTAAGAAGGAAAAGAAAAACGTCTCCAATTCCTCATTTCTTGTGGACAGATGATTTTTTTTGTGATATAAATCATAGATGAAATTTATTAGTATAAAGGGGAACAACTAGAAGGTGGAAAAAGTATTAGATAGAATAAATAGTGTAAAAGATTTAAGAAAGTTATCTATTGAAGAAAAGGAAAAATTAGCTGAAGAAATAAGAAAGGTTTTATTAGATGTAGTATCTGAAAATGGTGGACATTTGGCATCAAATTTAGGTGTGGTTGAACTTACTATTGCTTTGCATAGTGTATTTAATACTCCTAAGGATTCAATAATATGGGATGTTGGTCATCAGACATATGTACATAAAATTTTGACGGGAAGAAAAGATAAAATATCTAGTTTGAGAAGATTAAATGGAATTGCGGGATTTCCAAAGACTAGTGAGTCTGATTTTGATTGCTTTAATACTGGGCATAGTAGTACTTCAATATCAGTGGCATTAGGTATGGCAAGAGCTAATAAAATTGAAGGAAAAAGTGATAAGGTAATTGCTGTAATTGGTGATGGTGCTTTGACAGGAGGAATGGCTCAAGAAGCTTTGAATGATGCAGGGGCTAGTAATGCTGATATAACTGTTATTTTGAACGATAATGAAATGAGTATTTCTAAGAATGTTGGAGGAATTACATATTTTCTAAGTAAGTTAAGAACAAAAAAGTTTTATACAAAGACTAATAATAGGGTAAAAAGAGTTTTACAAAAAATACCAAGAATAGGAACCCCTTTTGTGAAATTAGTACAAAAATTAAAAAGAGGAGTTAAGCAAATTTTTATACAAAAGATGTATTATGAAGATATTGGTTTTACTTATTTTGGACCTGTTGATGGGCATGATTTGGAAAAATTAGAAAGCATATTAAATACTAGTAAAACAATTAGTGGTCCTGTTCTAATACATGTTGTTACAAAAAAAGGAAAAGGATATAAAATTGCAGAGGAAAATCCAGATAAATTTCATAGTGTTTCTAGTTTTGACGTTGAAACAGGTAAATTAAAAAAAGAGAAAAAAGATGATTATTCTAAGATTATGGGAAATAAGTTGGTAGAGTTATCCAAAAAAGATGAAAAGATAGTTGCAGTTTCAGCTGCTATGATTGATGGAACAGGTTTAAATGAATTTAAAAAACAATTTCCAAATAGAATATTTGATGTGGGAATAGCAGAACAACATGCTTTGGGAATGGCAGCTGGATTAGCTAAAAAAGGGCTTAAACCAGTTGTTCCAATATATTCGTCTTTTTATCAAAGAGCATATGATCAAGTAATTCATGACATATGTATTCAAAAATTACCAGTTGTAATGTGTGTTGATAGAGCAGGAATTGTAGGAAATGATGGAGAAACACATCAAGGAATTTTTGATATGGCATTTTTTTCTTTGATTCCTAATATTACAATCATGTCTCCTAAAAATTTCGCAGAGTTAGAAAAAATGTTGGAGTTTGCTGTGAATTTGAACGAACCTGTTGTAATAAGATATCCAAGAGGTTGTGAAGGAAAAATTAAGTTTGATAAATGTGATGATATAAAATTAGGCAAAGCAGAAGTAATAAAAAAAGGAAAAGATTTGACTATTGTGGCAATAGGAAAAATGGTTGAAAGAGCAGTAGAGGTAAGTGATATTTTAAAAGAACAAAGTATTGATTGCGAAATTATAAATGCAAGATTTGCGAAACCTTTAGATTATAATACAATTGAAATGTCTATAAGAAAAACTAAAAATGTTATTACTATAGAAGATGGTATTTTAAAGGGTGGATTAGGTAGCAGTGTTATGGAACTTATAAATGAATATAAAATTGAGGATGTTTTTGTTAAAATGTATGGATATGATGATGTATTTATTCAACATGGTAGTGTGGAAGAATTGGAAAAATTGTATGGATTAGATGCAAAAAGTATTGCATTAAGTATACAAATTTTGGAAAAGTTGCAAGAGTATTAATTTGAAAAAAATATATATAAATGAATTATTTCAATGGTAATCCCAAAATATGATAAAAAATGTCGTTTTTTGAAGATGATTTTATATAAAATTCTATTGACAAATGCGAACAAACATTCTATAATATTAAACAGGTGATACTTATGGATAGACAGATTTTACATGTTGATGTTAATAATGCATTCCTATCTTGGACAGCAGTAGAAAAATTGAATAATGGTGAAACTGTAGATATAAGAAATATTCCTGCTATAATTGGAGGAGACGAATCTAAAAGAAGAGGTGTTGTTTTAGCTAAAAGCAATATCGCTAAGCAATTTGGAATAAAAACAGGGGAACCTATATATTTTGCAAGAAAAAAGTGTAATAAACTTCAAGTTTTTATGAGCGATTATTCTATATATAAAAAATATTCAGACAAAATGTATAATATTTTATTAGATTACACAGATATAATAGAACGTTTTTCAATTGATGAATGTTTTATGGATTTGACAAAATTTATAGGAAAAAATGAAAAAATTCTAGATAAAGCTAAAGAAATTAGTGCAAGGATAAAAAATGAGTTGGGATTTACTGTAAATATTGGAATATCAACTAATAAGGTACTTGCAAAAATGGCTTCTGATTTCCAAAAACCAGATAAAATACATACATTGTATAAATCAGAAATAAAGGAAAAAATGTGGAAATTACCTATATCTGATTTATTTATGGTAGGAAGAAGAAGTCTTCCTAAATTAAATAAATTGGGAATAATAACAATTGGAGATCTTGCTAAAAGTGATTATAAGCAAATTGTGAGAATTTTTGGAAAGTTTGGTAAAATGATCTGGGAGTATTCAAATGGAATTGATGATTCAGAGGTTGTAAATATACCAGATAAACCTAAAGGAATAGGTCATTCAATGACATTACCATATGATTATTCAGAAATAGAAAAACTAGAAGGAGTGTTATTAGTATTGACAGAACAAGTATGTTTTAGATTAAGAAAAATAGAAATGGTTGCTAAAGTAGTAAATGTACAAATAAAAAACAACAAGTTTGAAGTGAGTTCACATCAGAAAAAGTTAGATGGTGCAACAAGTAGCACTAGAAAAATATATGAAGAGGCAAAAAAATTATTAAAAGAATTATATAAAGGAATACCTATAAGATCAATTGGAATTAGAGTTGATAATTTATGTATGAAAAATGAGATGCAGTTATCCATGTTTGATGTGGAAATAGATGAAAAACAGGAAAAACTAAATAAAACATTAGATAGTATAAAAGAAAAATATGGATATGAAATAATTTCTAAAGCAGGTGAATTAAATATAAAAAGAAACTTTACAAATTAGAATTTATATAAGATAATACAATTAGTTATAAAATTAATAATAAAATTAATAATAAAATTGGAGGAATATGTAATGGCCGAAATAATTGATGGTAAAGCAGTAGCTAAGAAAATAAGAATGAATCTAAAAGAAGAAGTTAACGAATTGAAAGAAGAGGGTATAAATCCTAAATTGGCTGTAATAATGGTTGGCGATGATAAAGCTTCAAAAGTATATGTAAAAAATAAAAGCAAAGCTTGCGAGGAAATAGGTATAGAATATGAAGAATTTTTAATGGATGAGAATACAACAATGGAGGAATTACTTGAATTAATAGATAATCTGAATAAAAGAAAAGATATACATGGAATTTTATTACAAAGTCCAATACCTAAAAAATTATCAATTAATGAAGCATTTAATAAAATAAGTTATAAAAAAGATGTAGATGGATTTAATCCGATAAATGTTGGAAAACTTTCAATAGGACAAGATTGTTTTATTTCATGCACACCATTTGGTGTTGTGAAAATGTTAGAAGAATACAATATTGAAACCCAAGGAAAAAATGTTGTTATTATTGGAAGAAGTAATATAGTAGGAAAGCCATTGATACAATGTATGTTACAAAAAAATGCAACTGTTACAGTATGTCACTCAAAAACAGAAAACATTAAAGATATTACCAAAAATGCTGATATATTAATAGCGGCTTTAGGAAAGGCAAAATTTGTTACAGCTGATATGGTGAAGAATGGTGCTGTTATAATAGATGTAGGAATAAACAGAAATGATGAAGGAAAATTAGTTGGAGATGTTGATTTTGAAAATGTCCAGAAAAAGGCATCTTACATAACTCCTGTACCAGGTGGAGTTGGACCAATGACAATAGCTATGTTGATGACAAATGTAGTTAAAGCGGCTAAAAATATGGACAAGTAGATGTAATAAAACAGGATATAATTTAAATGTAAATGAATTGAAGCAATAAATGTAATAATAAATATACTAAAAAAGGAGCTAAATATTATAAAGCTCTCTTTTTATGCAAATTTATAAAAATTAAAATTTAAATATATTAAAGAATAATAGAATATAAAAATATAGAAAGAAATTAATTTACAATTATTTTGTTAAATTGATTATATGAGGTTGTTAATGAATAAAAATGATAAAAAATTTTGGATTTGGTTTTCAAGAATACAAGGTATAAATTGTATTCAAAAAGAGAAATTGTTAAAACAATTCGAATCTCCATGTGAATTATGGAATATGAATAAAACAGATTTGAGAAAAATAGAAAAAATTAATGAAAATAACATTAATGAAATATTAAATGAAAAATATAGAAAAGATTTAGAGAAATATGAAGAGTATATGAATAGAAATAATATACAGATAATTACAATTTTAGATAATGAATATCCTAAAAAGTTAAGAAATATATATGACAAACCAATTGTATTATTTGCAAAAGGAAACTTAGATTTAATGAAACAAAATGGAATAGCTATTGTCGGATGTAGAAATTGTAGTACATATGGAAAAAGTATTGCTAAAAAGCTAGCTTATAATTTAGCTAAACAAAATAAATGTATTATAAGTGGATTAGCAAGAGGAATAGATAAATATTCTCATATAGGAGCAGTAGAAGCTAAAGGAAATACAATTGCTGTTATAGGAAATGGGTTGAATAATATATATCCATATGAAAATAAAGAATTGTCTGAACGAATTGTAAAAAATAATGGTTTAATAATTACAGAGTATATTATAGGAACTCCACCAAATAGATTTAATTTTCCTGCAAGAAATAGAATAATAAGTGCATTATCAGATGCAATTGTTGTAGTAGAAGCAACAGAAAAAAGTGGTTCATTAATAACTGCAGATTTTGGGTTAGAACATGGTAAAGAAATATTTGCTGTTCCTGGAAATATAGATAATGCTAATTCTATTGGAACCAATAATCTAATTAAGCAAGGTGCAAACATAGTAACCAATTTTAAAGATATTTTAAATGTATGCTATTCGTAGTCGATTATATAAAGTAGGTTACTGTTTAATACTTTTACAATTTTAAATATAATATTGTGAAATGTAACAATAATATAAACTATAACAAAAATAAAAAAAAGACTTTTAATTTTAGGAGTTTTGTAATATAATGAATAAGTAAATTTTACTAAAAAATTTAGTTGGAAAAGGAGTTAAAAAAATGAGTGGTAGAACTAATAATAGTAAAAAGGGAAAAAAAACATATAATTCTACAAAACCAAAAAATACAAATAATGGTCCTATAAGAAGTGCAGCAAAAAATAAGAAAAACAAAAACATGAAAAGAGACCATTCAAAAATGAAAAAAATAATTATTATAATAATGATATTGATATTACTATTAATATTAATAGCTGGAGGAGTTTTTGTAGGAATATTCTTTAGTGATAAATTCGCGATGACAAAAGAAGATTTATTGATAGGGTATTCTAATACTATAATATATGATGCAGAGGGAAATGTTATATCAGAATTATCAGGAAAAGAAAACAGAAAAATAATAAGTATAAATGATATGAGTGAATATTTACCAAAGGCATTTGTGTCAATTGAAGATGAAAGATTTTATAAACATAATGGTGTAGATATAAAAAGAACAGCAGCAGCTACATTAACTTATGTAACACATTCTGGTTCATCAAATTTTGGTGGAAGTACTATTACACAACAGTTAGTTAAAAATATAACTAATGAAAAAGAAAGTAGTGGTAAAGCTGGTATGCAAAGGAAAATAAGAGAAATGTCTAGAGCATATCAAATAGAAAAGATGATTTCAAAAGAGCAAATATTAGAATTATATTTGAATTTAATACCTCTTGCATCAAGCGGTGGAGATATATGCGGTGTAGAAACAGCATCTTTATATTATTTTAATAAATCAGCAAGTGAATTATCAATAGAAGAATGTGCTTTTATAGCAGGTGTTACACACAGCCCAAATCAATATAATCCATATAAAGAAAATCCTAATACAGAGAAAATTAAATCAAGAACAAAAACAGTATTAGGAAAAATGAAAGAATTAGGATACATAAATAACGAACAATATAATGAAGCAATTGGAAAAGTTGATGAAGGATTAAAATTTCAAAAAGGTGAATTATCAACATCAACAATAAAATCTTACTATATTTCAGCAGCTGTAGATCAAGTAGTAAATGAATTAGTAGAAGAAAAAGAAATGTCAAAAGAATATGCTAAGAGCCGTGTATATGGTGGCGGATTAAAAATATATACAACCCAAATTGCCTCAATACAAAAAACAGTTGAAGAAGAGTATAAAAATGATAAATATGTAAAGCCTGGAAAAACAAAAGCAAATGAAGGTGGACATACACAATCTGCAATGGTTATTATAGACCATAAAACAGGAAGAGTAGTTGGATGTATGGGAGGATTAGGAAATGATGTTGATGCTGTAGGTATAAACAGAATATACAGTGTAAGACAACCAGGTTCTTCTATAAAACCAATAGGTGTTTATGGTCCAGCACTTGAGAAGGGAATAATAAATGCTTCAACAGTATATGATAACTCATATACAGTTTTTGGAAAAGATTATGATCCTAGTAATGCTACTTCTGCAAAGTCAGGTTTGTGTAGTATAAGAGATGCAATAGAAGTTTCTTCTAATATAGTAGCTTGTAAAGTAATGACAGAATTAGGACCAGATAATGCAATTGATTTTATGAGACAGTTAGGTATTACATCTCTAGTAAAATCAAGTGAATTAACAGACCCATCAAAGCTAAATGATTCAAATATTTCAACAGCATTAGGAACATGTACAATTAGCCCACTTCAAATGGCAGCGGCATATGCAACAATAGCTAATAATGGTGTATATATTGAACCTACTTTTTATACTAAAGTTGAGGATTCATCAGGAAATATTTTAATAGAAAATAAACAAGACACAAGAAGAGTAATGTCTGAAGGTAATGCTTATGTAATGAAAAGTTTATTAAAACAACCAGTAGAAGGATCAAATGGAACAGCAAAAATATGTAAAATGGGAAATATAGATGTTGGGGCAAAAACTGGTACAACACAAGAACAAAATGATGTATGGTTATGTGGATTTACTCCATACTATACAGCAGCAACATGGTTTGGATATGACTATAAAGAATATGTTAATACATACGGAGGAAGTCCAGCTACATTAATATGGGCATCTGTTATGAAAAATATTCATTCAGGATTAGAAAGTAAACTTTTTGAAAAACCAAGTAATGTTGTAACAGCAACTGTTTGTAGAAGTTCTGGTAAATGTGCAACAAGTTCTTGTACAAGTACATATACAGAATATTTTGTAGAAGGCGCAGTACCAGGAAAATGTGAAGGACATAATGAATTTAAGATTTGTTCTGAATCTAAAAAACTTGCAACAGAATATTGCACACACACTGAAATAGTAAAAGGTTTAGCTATGCCTGAAAAAGAAGCTAATGCAAAATGGAAAACAAATAGAGGTGATAAATATACAGTAATTGCTGAAAAATGTACAATTCATACTGAAACAACAAAAAGAGAAGAAGAAAATAAAAAGAATGAAGAAAATAAAACAAACAATAAAGATACTGATATTACTGTTGAAAATGTTGTGGGAAAAACGGAAAGTGAAGCTAGAAAAATTTTAGGTAATTTAACTTTAAAAATCGAATATAAATCTGATTCTACAAAAACTAATGGAATAGTATTATCACAAAGTATTAAACCAGGTTCTATAGTTTCTAAAGATGCAAAAATAACTTTGATAGTAAACAAAATAGAAAATAAAACTCCTGATGAAAATACAAATACTAATGCAGGAGAAAATGTTAATAAAGCACAATAAAATAATAAAAAAAGAGAATAATATGGATAATGCTGAAGAAAATAATACAAAAGGAGAAAATTAAATGGGATTGAAGAGTGATGATGATAAAAATAAGAAAAAACAGAGTATAACAGTTATAATAACAGTTATATTAGTTATTTTAACAATTGCGAGTGTAGTTTTACTATTAAACTATAACAAAAAAAATGAAGATAAAAATTTTGCATATACACAATTACTTAATAGTATAAATGATGGTACTGTGGAAAAAGTTGAAATGACAGAAGGTAGTCATATAGCTAAAATAAAATTGATTAATGAAGAAAAAGAAAAAAATGTATTAATACCAAGCACAGATTCTTTTATAGATTTAGTTCAAGAAAAAGTTAATAATGGAAGTAATATAGAATTAATACAAAAAGAAAAAAATGTAATTGTAACAATATTAAAAACTTTATTATCTTTTTTACCTACTATAATGTTGGTTGTTTTACTAATAATGATTTTCAAAATGCAAGGTTTAGGAGAAAAAGGAAAAATTTATGATTCTGAGACTAAGAAAATACAAACAAAGTTTGATGATGTAGCAGGTTTAGATGAAGAAAAACAAGAAATGATAGAAATAGTTGATTTTTTAAGGAATCCTAAAAAATTTCAAGAAATGGGAGCAAAGGTGCCTCGTGGAGTTTTATTATGTGGTAATCCAGGAACAGGTAAAACTTTGATAGCAAAGGCTATTGCAGGTGAAGCAAATGTACCATTTATTTCAATGAGTGGTTCAGAATTCATAGAGATGTTTGCAGGTTTAGGTGCATCAAGAGTAAGAAAATTGTTTGAAAAAGCAAGAAAGGTAGCTCCATGTATAGTATTTATTGATGAAATAGATGCCATTGGTTCAAGAAGGACAAGTTCAAGTGGTTCTGAAACAGAAAATAATCAAACATTAAATCAATTATTAGTTGAAATGGATGGTTTTGATACAGAGGAAACGATAATAGTTTTAGCAGCAACAAACAGACCAGAAATGCTAGATAAAGCATTATTACGTCCTGGTAGATTTGATAGACAAATAACAGTAGGTTTACCAGATTTAAATGGAAGAGAAGCAATTTTAAATATACATGCAAAAGGCAAGAAATTTGCATATGATGTTAATTTAAGAAGTATAGCAGAAGATACAGCAGGTTTTACAGGTGCAGAACTTGCAAACATTTTAAATGAAGCAGCAATTTTAGCTACGATAAGAGAAAGAGATAGTATTACAAACAAAGATATTGAAGATGCACTAAAAAAAGTAACAGTTGGATTAGAAAAGCATAACAGAGTTATTTCAGAAAAAGATAAGAAGAGAACAGCAATACATGAAGCAGGACATGCAATAGTAAGCCATTTCTTAGAAACTCAAAAAGATATAAAAGAAATTTCTATTATTCCAAGAGGTGTTGCTGGTGGATATACAATGTATAAATCAAATGAGGATAAATGTTATATTTCTAAAACAGAAATGGAAGAAAAATTAATAGCTTTAATGGGAGGACGTGCTGCTGAAAAATTGGCATTAGAGGATATTTCAACAGGTGCAAGCAATGATTTAGAAGTAGCAAATGATATTGCAAAAAATATGGTTACAGTGTACGGTATGAGTGATTCAATAGGACCTATTCATATTAATCTTGAAAAAGATCCATATCAATTACAATTATTAGGTGAAAAATATACTGATTTAATTGGTAATGAAATAAAAGGACTAGTAAATGATGCATATTTCAAAGCTCAAACTATTTTAAGCAAAAACATGGATAAACTTGAAATTGTATCAAATGACCTTTTGGAAAAAGAAGTTATGACTGCTGAAAGATTCGAGGAATTGATGAAAATTAATAAAAAAACAAGCTAGCTATTGAAAATATTATTTAAATATGATAATATTATTCAAAATAAAAGTAAATAAACAAAAACAATGTGAAGGACAACACAAACAAAGTAAAACTAATAGAGAGTCAGAGTATGGTGGAATTCTGATAAGATAATAATTTGTTTGGTATCACCTTTAGGTTATTTAGTTGAAAATATTTAATGGTTATTAGACTAAATCGTATTCTTGCGTTAAAAGATTATAAAGTGAAAAGATATTAAATCTTTTAAAATAGGTGGTACCGCGGATAGAAAGCTATTCGTCCTAAATATTAATTTAATTAGGACGAGTAGCTTTTATTGTATTATACAAAAAATAATTATAATAAATAAAAAATAATGTAAAAAATAAAAAGTAAATAAAAAGGAGAGAGGCAAAATGTGCGAAAATTGTGAAGAAAAAAAAGATTATGGAAAAACACTTAATCTACCAAAAACTGATTTCCCTATGAGAGGAAATTTACCAGAAAATGAACCTAAAATATTTGAAGAAATATTAGAAAATGGTTTATATGAAAAAATGTTAAAAAAGAATGAAGGAAAAGAACCTTTTGTTTTACATGATGGACCTCCATATGCAAATGGGGAGATTCATGCAGGTCATGCGTTAAATAAAACTTTGAAAGATACTGTTGTTAGATATAAGAATTTAAGAGGATATTATACACCGTTTATTCCTGGATTTGATACACATGGAATGCCAACAGAAAAGAAAGCTATAGAAAAATTAGGACTAAACAGAGATGAAATTCCAGTTTCAGAATTTAGAAATACTTGTAAAGAATTTACTAAAAATTACAAAGATAAACAAATAGAAGGGTTTAAAAGATTAGGAGTTTTAGCTGATTGGGATCATCCATATATTACATATCAGCCAGAAATGGAAGCAAAACAAATAGAAGTATTTGGCGAAATGTATAAAAAAGGTTACATATATAAAGGATTAAAACCTGTATATTGGTGTACTGATTGTGAAACAGCATTGGCAGAAGCTGAAATCGAATATAAAGATGTAAATTCTAATACTGCATATGTTAAATTTCCTGTAATAGAAGGTAAGGGATTATTTGATGAAAGAGATACTTATATTGTAATTTGGACAACAACACCATGGACTTTACCAGGAAATGTTGGAATAACAATATCACCAGATTTTGAATACAGCTTAGTTGATGCAAATGGTGAAAAATTAATTATGGCTACTGAACTTGTAGATAAAGTTATGAAAATAGCTGGAATTGATGATTATACAACTATTAAAGTATATAAAGGAACTGAACTTGAAGGTGTAAGATGCAGACATCCATTTTTACCAAGAGAATCAAGAGTTGTATTAGGTAGTGAGGATACAATTTTAGTTGAATTAGGTACAGGTACAGGTGCTGTACACACTGCACCAGGTTATGGTAAAGAAGATTATTTATGTGGATTAAAAAATGGATTAGATATAGTAGTAACAGTTGATAGTAAAGGACATCAAACAGCAGAAGCAGGACCTTTTGCAGGAATGTATTATGCAAAATCAGATAAAGAAATCATAAAATGGTTGGAAGAAAATAACTTATTATTAGCAAAACAAACAATAAATCACTCTTATCCACATTGTTGGAGATGTAAACATCCAATAATATTTAGAGCTACAAGCCAATGGTTTGCATCTGTTGATGGATTCAGAAAACAAGCACTAGAAGCTATAAAAACAGTAAAATGGCATCCTGCTTGGGGTGAAGATAGAATTACTAAAATGATAGAAGACAGAAATGATTGGTGTATTTCTCGTCAAAGAACTTGGGGTGTTCCATTACCAATATTCTATTGTGAAGATTGTGAAAAAGAATATGTAACACCAGAGAGTTTGAAAAAGGTTCAGGATATTGTTAGAGAAAAAGGAACAAATGCATGGTTTGATATGACTGCTGAAGAATTATTACCAGAAGGTGCAAAATGTTCTGAATGTGGATGCACAAAATTCAAAAAAGAGACAGATATTATGGATGTATGGTTTGATTCAGGTTCTACACATGAATCAGTTTTAGCAGAACGTGGATTACCAGAAGCAAATTTGTATCTTGAAGGTAGTGATCAATATAGAGGTTGGTTCCAATCTTCATTATTAACATCTGTTGCAACAAAAAACAAAGCACCATATAAAGAAGTTGTAACACATGGATATGTTGTAGATAGTCAAGGAAGAAAAATGTCTAAAAGCCTTGGAAATGGTATAGATCCAATTCAAATGGTAAATGAAATGGGTGCAGATATTTTAAGATTATGGGCATTATCATCTGATTATACTTCAGATGTAAGTATATCAAAAGATATATTAAAACAAGTAGCAGAAGTATATAGAAAAATACGTAATACAGCTAGATTTATACTAGGAAATATTAATGGTTTAGATGTAAATTCATTGACACCATATGATAAATTAGAAGAAATAGATAAATTTGCTTTAATAAAATTAAATAAATTAGTAGCTGATTGTATAAAATCTTATGATGAGTATGATTTTAATAAGGCATATCAAGCAATAAATACATTTTGCGTAGTTGATATGAGTAATTTCTATTTAGATATAATAAAAGATAGATTGTATACAGCTAAACCAGATTCAGAAGGAAGAAAATCAGCACAAACAGCTATGTATATTATATTGGATGCATTGGTAAAAATATTAGCTCCGATGACATGTTTTACAGCAGAGGAAGTTTGGAAATACATGCCACATACTGAAAATGAAAATGTTGAAAGTGTAATGTTAACATATTATCCAGAAGTGAACCCTGAATATGAGGATAAAGATTTAGAAGCTAAGTGGAATAAAATTATAGCTTTAAAAGAAAATGTTGCTAAAAAACTTGAAGATGCTAGAGCAGCTAAGGTTATAGGGCATTCTTTAAATGCTAAAGTTATTATATCTGCAAAAGCTGATAGTGAAGAATTGGCATTTTTGAAAGAAAATATTAGTTTGTTGATGACAGTGTTTATAGTTTCAGGTTTGGAAATTGTTGAAGGTGAGCCTGATATTAGAGTTGAAATTGCTGATGGTGAAAAATGTGAGAGATGTTGGATGTTTTCTGTTACTGTTGGGGATGATAAGGAAAATCCTACTATTTGTCATAGATGTAGTGAGGTTTTGAGATAAATAAATAATTCAGTGATTTGAGAATATGTGTGGTTTGGGCACATGTTCTCTTTTTTGTTTTTCTTTTTTTTTATTTTGTTTTTTTGGGGGAGTACCGAGAGAAAAAATTTGTTACTTTTGAAAAAATAAACTCCTTCAAACGTGGTGTGGTGCGTGCTGTGTTGGTTGGAATTGTTACGATAATGACTGGGTGTGTGTGTTTGAGGGCTCAGGTAGGAGTTTATTTTTTCAAAAGTAACAAATTTCTTTCTCCGAGTGAGGTTGGTTAACAAGATGATTAGATGGAAGTTAGAGGTTAATGATTTTTATTGTGATGTAGGCTAAAGGTATGAATTGCAAAAGCAAGAAAAAGCTATATTAAGGAATTTGAATTCTGTATTTAAGGCTTGAAATTTAAGGTTATATCTAGTATAATAGAAAAGTACATTATGTAAAAGAATTTAGAAATAAAATGTAAAAATTATAGTAAAAAATTATAATAAAAATTAAAAAAGGAAAAATAGGATAATGAAAAGGAAGAGGAAAAAATAATGAAAGTATCAGATTTTAACTATTATTTACCAGAAGAATTAATAGCACAAACACCTATACAAAAGAGAGATGAGTCTAGATTAATGGTTCTAGATAAAACAAATAAGACAATTGAACATAAGGTTTTTAAAGATATATTGGATTATTTAAAACCAGGAGATTGTTTAGTTAGAAATAATACTAAAGTAATTCCTGCAAGGTTATATGGAATTAAAGAAGATACTGGTGTACATGTTGAGTTTTTGCTTTTAAAAAGAATAGAAGGAGATATTTGGGAAGTAATGGTACATCCGGGAAGACGTTTAAAAAAGGGTACTATTGTTACATTTGGTGAAGGACTTTTGAAAGCTGAAATTTTGGAGCAAATGGATAATGGAAATAGAAAAGTTGAATTTAAGTATAAGGGGATTTTTAATGAAATTTTAGATCAAATTGGTCTAATGCCTTTACCACCATATATAAAAGAAAGATTGAATGATAAAGATAGATATCAAACTGTGTATGCAAAATATGAGGGCTCTGCAGCTGCTCCAACAGCAGGTTTACATTTCACAGATGAATTATTAGAAAAAATTAAAGCAAAAGGTGTGGAAATTGCAAATGTAACTTTGCATGTTGGAATTGGAACTTTTAGACCAGTAAAGGTTGAAAATATTGAAGAACATGATATGCATTCAGAACATTATTATATTAAACAAGAAGATGCAGACAAAATAAATAATGCGAAGAAAAATGGTGGAAGGATTATATCAGTAGGAACAACTTCATGTAGAGTTTTGGAATCTGTTGCAGATGAGAATGGATTTGTTAAAGAGGTAGAAGGAGATACAAGTATATTTATATATCCAGGTTATAAGTTTAAATGTATTGATTGTTTAATTACAAATTTTCATTTACCAGAATCAACATTAATTATGCTTGTTTCTACTTTAGCAGGAAAAGATTTTATTATGAATGCTTATGAAGAAGCTGTAAAAGAAAAGTACAGATTTTTTAGCTTTGGTGATGCTATGTTTATTTATTAATGGGATGTTTACTACTTGCAGGAACAGATGTTAATGTTAAAAATATTGAATGTAAAGAAAAAGTATTATAATTATAAAAAATATCAAATTTAAAGAAAGCATTATAATTATAAAAAACATCAAATTTAAGGAAAATAGTATAATTATAAAAAATATCAAATTTAAAGAAAATAGTATAATTATAAAAAATATTAAATTTAAAGAAAGCAATATAATTATAAAAAAATACCAAATTTCAAGAAGAATATTAGAGTTGTAAAAAATACTAAATTTAAAAAAATATATAATTTTGCAAAAAAGCATTATTAAAAAAGGAGAAAATTATGGAACAAAAAAAACATGCAGTTACATATGAATTACTACATGAATGCAAACAAACAGGGGCAAGAAGAGGTGTTATTCATACACCACATGGAGATATACAAACTCCAGTTTTTATGCCTGTTGGGACACAGGCTACTGTTAAATCTATGACTCCTGAGGAATTGAAGGAAATAGATGCACAAATAATTTTATCAAATACATATCATTTATATTTAAGACCTGGAAATAAACTTGTAAAAGAAGCAGGTGGACTTCATAATTTTATGAGATGGGATAGACCAATACTTACTGATAGCGGTGGATTTCAAGTCTTTAGTTTGGGAGATTTACGTACAATAAGTGAACAAGGTGTTGAATTTAAATCTCATTTAGATGGAAGTAAACATTTTTTTTCACCTGAAGGTGTAATGGAAATTGAAGAAGATTTAGGTGCAGATATAATAATGGCTTTTGATGAATGTGTTGAATATCCAGCAACTTATGAATATACTAAACAATCTATGGAAAGAACTACAAGATGGGCTAAACGTTGTAAAAAAGCACATAAAAACATAGATGAACAATCACTTTTTGGAATTATACAAGGAGGCTTTTACAAAGATTTAAGAGATAAAAGTCTAGAAGATTTAGTAAAACTGGACCTTCCTGGATATGCTATAGGTGGAATTAGTGTAGGTGAGCCTAAAGAGGAATTTTTAGATATATTAAGATATACAGCGCCAAAAATGCCTAAAGATAAGCCAAGATATTTAATGGGTGTAGGTACACCAGATTATTTAATTGAGGCGGCAATATCAGGAATTGATATGTGTGATTGTGTATTACCTACAAGAATTGCAAGAAATGGTACAGCTATGACATGGAATGGAAAAGTAGTTGTAAGAAATGCTACATATGAAAGAGATTTTACTCCTCTTGACCCAGAATGTGATTGCTATACTTGTAAAAACTATACAAGAGCATATATACGTCATTTAATAAAAGCAAATGAAATTTTAGGGGTAAGATTATTATCAATTCATAACTTAAATTTCTTGACTAAATTAATGGAAAAGGTTAGAATAGAAATTGAAAATGATAACCTATTGAATTTTAGAAATGAATTTTATAAAAAATATGGTTATACAAAAGAATAGAGGAGGGGATTAAATGAACCTGATAGATGAAAATCGTAATACTCATGGAGATAATAGAAAAATTTTTATAGCATGTGGAGTGGGAATAGTAGTATTATTATTTATAATAATAGGTTTATTAGCGTATGTAACAACTATTAATAAAAATAGTGCAAGTTTAATAATAGATAACAAACAATATTTAGTGTCTAATTATTTATTAAACAAAGATAATGTTATATATATAGGTATTGAAGATTTAACTAAAATGACTAAAGATGGATATACTTATAAAAGTGGAAGTAAGGATGTTGAAGATGAAAATAAATGTTATATAACAAATTCATATGAAAGTACTTTTTTTGAAGTAGGTTCAAACAATATTTATAAAGTATTAGAAGATACAAATGAGACAGAACACTATACTTTAAAAAATCAAATAATAAAAGAAAATGGAAAAATATATATGCCATTAGATTCAGCTGAAATTGCTGCAAATGTGAGGTGCTCTAATACCAACAACAAAATAGTGATTTCATCAATTTCTTCATTAGAGAGTTTTTATAATAAACAAAAATCAAATACTTTTATACCTGATACTTCAATAGTATGGGAAACAACATATTCAAATAAAAAACTATTGAAAAAAGGTATAGTAATAGTAAAAGATGAAAAGGATAAACTAGGACTGGCAACAATTTCATCAACTACAGATAATAAAACAAAAGTCACAAAAGTTCAAACTAATTCTATAATTGATCCCAAATATAGTGATATTAAATATGTAGAAAAGTTTAATCAATTAATTGTAAAAACAGAAAAAGGAAAAGGAATAGTTCAATTAGGAGAGGAAAATAATAAATATACAGCTAAAACAATAATATCACCACAATACTCAGATATAAAACAAATTAGTGAAGAATTATATTTAGTAAGTAACATTTCAACAGATAAGATAACAAAATATGGAATTATAAGAAAAACAGTTGAACAAGAATCTAGTCAAGAAGCTGAAGAGATTCTTCCTATTGAATATGATAAAATTGGTATAGATATTTCAAAATTTACAAATAATAATTTAAATAACGAGTATATTATATATGACAATTTAATACCTGTAAAAAAAGATAAATTATGGGGATTTGTAAATTTAAAAGGGAAAGTTGTAATTAAATTAGAGTATACCGATTTAGGATATATTGGAACAAATTCAACTAATAGCATTTTAATAATTCCAAAATTAAATGCTATAATAGTAAAAAAAGACAATAATTATGGTATTATTACCAAAAGCAATACTATTTTAGTAAAAAGTGTTTTGACTAAAGTATATAAAGAAGTTGTAGATGGTGAGGAACAATATACTATGTTATATAATGATAAAAAATACAATGTTATAGATTATATTAACAATTCGGCTAAAAATGTTAATGATGGACCTAATGCAGTTAAGAAAGAAAATGTAGATGAAACAACAAATATAGTAAAAGATTCAAATGCTACAATAACAACAGATACAAGTGAAGTGCAAAATTAAAACTAAAATAGAGATTTTATGCATAGGCGGAAAAAATCCGTCTAAAATTATTAAAGTTATATAAAGGGAGAATTATGGAATATATAAAGTTTATAATTTGTGTAGTATGTATATTATTAATATTTTATTTTGGAAATATTTCAAACAGAAGACAGAATAAAAAAATAAAACAAATGCAAAATGAATTAAAAAGTGGTGATAAAGTTATTACTTATTCAGGTCTTGCAGGAATTATAATAGATGTGATGGAAGATAGAGTAATAATACAAACAAATCCGGATAATTTAAAAATTTCTATTGAAAAGTGGGCAATTGCAGGAATTGATGATAGAAATGTATAACCTGCATATAGCTAATTGTTCTAAAAATAATCATATAATAATATAATGATATAAATATTGTATAGAAGGGGTTGTGATTTATATGAACAATATTAGCAAAGTAGAAAAAAATAATACTATTACAATAATAGCAAAAGGATATGTTTTTTCATTAATTATTAGTTTAATTAGCTTATTTATATATGCAATTATTCTATTAAATACTAATATTCAAGAAAATACGATAAAACCAGTTGTTATTACAATAACAGGAATTAGTATACTAGTTGGTAGTTCGATAACTAGCTCAAAAATTAAAAAAAATGGAATAGTAAATGGTGTATGTGTAGGTGGGTTATATTTGGGTAGTTTATACATATTATCTAGCATTGCTTTTAGTGGATTTTCACTTACTTTAAGCTCTATTATAATGATTGTGATTGGAAGTATTCTTGGTGGAATTGGTGGGATAATTGGAGTTAATATAAGAAGGTAAAAATTTGTAATTATTTTGTAAAAAGAGTTGATATTTTTATAAATTTAATATAAAATTTATAAGTAATGGAGGAATGATATGATAACTTTAGATGATATTAAAGAAAATCCAGAGGTACAGCAATTAATTTTAAGCTCACAAGAAGAATTAAATGCATTAGGGTATACAGAACATTCATTTAGGCATATAGGAATAGTTTCAAAAAGAGCAGGTGCAGTTTTAGAAATATTAGGTTATAATAATGAAAGGGTTGAACTTGCAAAAATAGCAGGTTTTTTGCATGATATAGGAAATTGCGTAAATAGAAATGATCATGCTCATTCAGGTGCACTTCTTGCATATCAAATATTAAAAGATATGGGAATGGATACAAAACATAGAACTGAAATTATGATGGCTATTGGTAATCATGATGAAAAAACTGGAACAGCAGTTAGTGATATTTCAGCAGCTTTAATACTTGCAGATAAATCAGATGTTCACAGAAGTAGAGTTATGAATACTAATTTATCAACTTTCGATAAACATGATAAAGTCAATTATGCTGTAACTAATTCAAATTTTACAATTTCAAAAGAAAACAGAAAGGTAGTTTTAGATCTAACAATTGATACAGAAATTTCACCAGTACTAGATTATTTTGAAATATTTATGGATAGGACAATGATGAGTAAACATGCAGCAAAATTTCTAAATATTTGGTTTGAACTAATTATCAATGATACAAAATTACTATAAAATGGGAGGAATAAAAGTGAAAAAAGAATGTTCTTTAAAAATTATTTTAGCAACACTAGTTATAATACTATTATGTATAGTTTCTTTAGGAGGAATATATGCTAAAGATAGAAATATTATGAAAAATGTTTTACCAAATTATATTCTTGGTATGGATTTGGATACTAATACTATTATAAAACTAGATGTAGTAAAAAATGAAGAAAATTCTTCTGAAAATCCACAAGAAGAAAATAATGTAACAGAGGAAAATTCAGAATCAAACAATAATGTAGAAGATTCTGAACAAACAAAAAATAGCACAGAAAAAAACAATTCAGAAAATGGACAAGTACAGAATATTTATACTGTAGAGAATTTTGAACAATGTAAAAAAATAATAGAAAAAAGATTAAAAAATGCAGAGATAAATCAATATACACTAAGACTTGACGAACAATCAGGGACTATTATAATGGAAGTACCTGATGATGTAAGTAATGAAACTTTACAAAATATATTTGTAGTTGGAAAAACCGAAATAAAAATAAGTGAAAATAATGAAGTAATAGGTGATCATAATAGTATAAGTAATATTACAACTGCAATAGATGATTCATATGTTAATTATGGAATAGGTTCTTTTGTAAAATTAGATATAGAGTTTACTAAAGATGCAATAAAAAAATTTAAAGAATTAAAAAACAATTATGTTGTTCCAACAAATGAAGAAGGAAACCAAACTGAGAATAATATTGTAATAACTATAGATGGAAGCACAATATGTAGTATGACAGAAACGGAATTTTTAGAAACTGCAGTAAAAGGTTCTTTACCTTTAAAATTAGGTGACTATACAAATGATAAAGCAACTTTAAATAATACATTAAAAGAAGCAGATAGTATTAAAAATTTGGTTAAAAGTGGTAATTTACCAATAACATATTCTGTAAACTATACAAATGATATACATTCAAATATAAATAAAATTGGTATTATTTCTGTTTTTGCAGTGATATTAGTTATAATGTTAGTATATTTGGTATTGAAATATAAATTAAATGGTATATTTGCAGAATTAAGTATATTAGGTTTTGGAACATTATTATTATTAGTTATGAGATATACAAATGTTGAAATAACAATTTCATCAATTGTTTCAATAGCAGTAATATTAATAGTACAATTTATATATTTGGCTAAATTATTAAGTAACGGAAAAATAACTTCTAAAATGTTTAATGAAGAGACCGTTAAATTTACAAAAATGCTAATCCCAGCATTTATAATGTCTGTAGTAATTGCTTTCGCAAATATATTAGAAATAAGTGGCTTTGGAATGATATTATTCTGGGGAATAATTTTATTTGAGATATTTAACAATATTATAACTAGAGCTATTTTAACAAATGTAAAAAATAAATAATTTGAAAGAGGGATTAAAATATGAAAAATAAAATTCTCATAGGATTAGCAATTGTAATTCTTGTAGGAATAATAATTACTGTTGCTGTAGGATTTAATGTAGATATGTGTTACAGAGATTATAATTTAGTAGATATAAAAATAGGACAAGATTTTAATATTAATGATATTAAAACTATAACAAATGAAGTATTTCAAAAACAAAATGTAGAAATACAAAAAGCAGGTGTTTATAGTGACAATGTTGTTATAAAAGTTAATAATATAACTGATGAACAAAAAAATTTAATAAATACAAAAATAAATGAAAAATTTGGGATAAATAATAGTGTTGATGATATTAAAGTTAATTATATACCAAGTTATAAATTAAGAGATATAATAAAACCATATATTATTCCATTAATAATAACAACAGTATTAATATTGGCGTATATGGCTATAAGATTTAGAAAGATAGGAATTGCAAAAGTGATTTCTCAAGCTGTTATATTAACTATTATAGCCGAGTTATTATATGCTTCTATAATAGTTATTACAAGATATCCTGTAAATAGATTAGTTATGCCAGTTGGAGTAGTTATATATATTACAATTATTACTGTATTAACAGGAATGTTTGAAAAACAAAAAAGCTTATTAGAAAAATAAATAAACAAAAAAGAGCATTATGAATATTATATATTATAATGGTCTTTTTTTATTATTGAAAAAATTTACCAAAATTATTTAAAAATTTTTCATGCATATATTTTCTCCATGCCATAGCTTATATGAAAAGGAGGATAGTTTTATGAAAAGAATAATTTATAAGATACAAAAACGATTAACTCGTGATTCTGGAAAAAATATTAATTATATAATTATGAAAGAAAGGTTAAAAACAAATAAAAATATTATTATTATAGATGTTAGAACAGAAGAAGAGTATCAAGATAATCATATTCCAAGAGCTATAAACATTCCATTACAAGATATAAGAGAAAAAATAGGTAGAATCGCAAGAAATAAAAATGATGTTATAATTGTATATTGTGAATATGGCGGAAGAAGTAGAAAAGCTTGCAATAAGTTAGAAAAAATGGGATATACTAATGTGTATAATTTGGATGGCGGAATAGAAGGGATTGGTTAGAAATTGAAACCAATGAAAATGTACTGAGCTCCAAAAACAATAAATTTTTGGAGCTCAGTACGAATTATTAATGTTTGTTAGTTTCTTTTTCTTCATTATATCTATCAACAAAATATATTGGTCTGTTTTTAGTCTCATAAAAGGCTCTTCCTAAATATTCACCAATTACTCCTAGGAAAATTAGTTGAATTCCTCCAATAAATAGAATAACTACCATTGTTGAGGCGTATCCAGGAACATCAACTCCTGAAATTATAGTTTTTATAATAATTGTTAACATATATATAAATCCTATTATAGAAATCAATATTCCTATAATGGCAGACCATCTTAAAGGAGCTGTTGTAAATGATGTTAAACCATCTATTGATAAATCTATTAATTTTTTATAATTCCATTTAGTCTGTCCTGCTGCACGAGGATCTCTATCATATAATATTTCTTTTTTATTATAACCTATCCAACTAAATAAACCTTTAGTATATCTTTGTGATTCTCTAATTTGCTTTAAAGCTTCAACACAACGTCTATCTAATAATCTAAAGTCCCCAGTATCTTTTTGAATTTCTATTTTTGTTACACTTTGAAGTGTTTTGTAATACATTTTAGATGTGAATTTCTTTAACCAAGTTTCACCTTTTCTAGAACGTCTTTTAGCATAAACATCATCATAACCTTGTTCCCAATATTTAATCATTTCAGGAATTAATTCAGGTGGGTCTTGTAAATCTGCATCAATTATAATTACAGCATCACCTTTTGAATAATCCAAACCTGCTATCATTGCAGTTTCTTTACCATAATTTCTAGATAAATTTAAGTAGCAAACTCTGTTATCATGTAATCTCATATTTTTAATAATGTCTAAAGTTTTATCTTTACTCCCATCATTAACAAAAAGAATTTCAAAATTATAATTTGTATTTGAATCCATTATTTTAGATAATCTTTCATATAGCATTGATAGAACATCTTGTTCATTATATGCTGGTACTAGAATTGTTATTAGTTTTTTATTTTCCATTTTTTGCCTCCGATTTTTTTCTTTAGTATAGCATATTGATTATAAATTAACAAGTGGGTATAAATTCTTATTGAGTTTTACAAAAAAACAATATATAATATAAATATGAAAATTTTAATAGTAACAAAAAAATATAATGGAAAAAAGTTAAATGACTTTTTATTTGATAACTTTAATGGCTTAACAAACAACACCTTATACAAAGCCCTAAGAAAGAAAGACATACGAATAAATGATGTTAGAGTTTCAGAAAATACAACTATATATGAAGGAGATGAAGTAAAAGTATATATAGTTGATGAATTTTTGTATAAAGCAGGAAAAATTGAAATAATTTATGAAGATTCTAATATAGTTGTGTTTAATAAGCCTGCAGGCATTGAGGTAACTGGTGAAAATTCATTGCAAACATATGCTAAAAAATTGTATTCAAACCAATTTATAGAGCCATGTCATAGATTAGACAGAAATACAGTTGGACTTGTTCTATTTGCAAAAAATAATGTTAGTTTAGAAATATTATTAGATAAATTTAAAAATCATCAAATTACAAAACATTATAGATGTATAGTTATTGGAATACCAAAAATAGAAAAACAAACATTAGTGGCATACTTATTTAAGGATAATAAGAAATCTTTAGTATATATTTCAGATACACCAAAACCAGGTTATAGAAAAATAATCACTACATATAAAATACTAAAAAAAGACCATGAAAAAAAATTATCATTATTAGATGTAGAGCTACACACAGGTAGAACTCATCAAATAAGAGCACATTTAGCACATATTGGATATCCAATTTTAGGGGATGGAAAATATGGAATAAATGAAATAAACAAAAAATTTAAATATAAAAATCAGCAATTATGTAGTTATAGTTTAGAGTTTAATTTTGAAAAAAATAGTCTATTAGAGTATTTAGATAAAAAAGTAATACAATTAAAAAATAAACAATATGAATAAAAAGAAAAATACAAGTTTCACAACCCTCTTTCTTTGAATAATATATGTATATCTAACCCAATTTTAGTAGATAATATATATATCAAAGAAAGGGGATTTTTTATGAAGTCTTTTTGCATAAAAAACAATAATAGTATTATATTAAATTATCTACTGAATGAAGTAACAAATATAAATTTGGATGACACTTATATATCAAAAAATTCTTTTAAATATTATGAAAATATAATAATTCATTATACAGGAAAAAATGAAAAATTATTTATATTTAAATTATCTGAAATTTTAACTAATTGTATTATTGAATTTTATGAAAAAAATATTGTAAAAAGAATAATTAATAGTGATTTCTTTTATTTTGATACAAAAGAAAGAAGTATGATTTATAGTAATTGTATGGAAATATTAGAATTAAAAGATACTAAAGATTTTTTAGAAAGAAGGGAAAAAATATTTTCATGTTTATATGATTATATTTTAGAACATAAATTTTTTATATTAGATGGTTTTGTTAATTTTAGATTATTTGAATATAATAGTTTGCTTGCAGAAGTTGTGGATACTGGTGTTAATAAATTTGTAATAGATAAAGAGTATAAGGAATTTATAGAATTACTTCGCAGTTATATAAATTCACAGAAATGTAAAAGTGATACTATTCATTTGATTTATGGTAGTGGTGAGCCAATTTTATTGGACAATATGCAAAATTTAATTATGTATAATAATGAAATTAATCAGTATAAATATTTGTCTGATATAACGTTTTCATCAAAAGATTATTGCTTAAATGCACTTCTTAATTTATTACCAAAGAAAATTATAGTGCATGAGATTATTGAAGAAGATGAATTTATAGAAACTTTGAAATTGATTTTTCAAAATAGATTGATGATTTGTAAGGAATGTAATATTTGTAAGACTTTTAGTTTGTTGAAAGTGTAGAATTAAAAAATAAATTATTCAAGCAAAGACATAAAAATAAGTTTTCATGTTCTTGCTTGTTATTGTTTAGAATTAAAAAGTAATTCCATAAAAAAAGTTGTAAATTTTTTTGATAAAACGGCTTTATTATCTTTGGAAAAAATTTGATAAATTTTAAGAATATGTTATAATTATGAAAAGAATATGTTATAATTATGAAAAATTAATAAAGTATTTTTTAGAAAAATGCAATATAATTTAGATTAATAGTTAAAAAATGGGAGGAAATAAAATGGGACTAGTTTTAAAAAATGTTTCCAAGTCTTTTATTGGTAAAAAAGCCGTAGATGAAATTTCATTTTCATTAGATAAACCAGGCGTTTTTGGTTTACTTGGTACTAATGGAGCAGGAAAAACAACAACTATAAGAATGTTATTAGGGATAATAAAAAAGGATAGTGGAGAAATAACTTGGAATGGTAAAAAAGTCGATAGAAAATCTGTTAACTTTGGTTATCTTCCAGAAGAAAGAGGAGTATATCCTAAAGTAAAAATATATGATCAATTAATGTATTTTGCAGAGTTAAAAGGAATGAACAAATGTGATGCAGATAAAGCAATAAAAGAATGGGCAGAAAAATTGAAGGTAGAAGAATATATGCAAATGCCGGCAGAAAAATTATCAAAAGGAAATCAACAAAAAATTCAATTTATGACAGCAGTAATACATAATCCAGAATTAGTGGTTCTAGATGAGCCTTTTAGTGGGCTTGATCCAGTAAATACAGAATTATTAAAAAATATAATAATAAGTCTAGTGCAAAATGGAAAATTTGTAATAATGTCAGCACACCAAATGTCAACAATTGAAGAGTTTTGCAGTGATATTTTGATTTTAAATAAAGGTAAAACTGTTTTGAAAGGAAATTTAAGAGAAATAAAAGATGGATATAAGGCTAATAGAGTTCAAATAGAAGTAAATAAGCCAATAACAGAATATATTAACAATATAGGACTTGAAATTGAAAATGAAAGAAATAATGATTATACTGTTAAAATTAATAATGAAGAACAAGCACATGAACTTTTAAAAGAGTTAGTAAAAAGTGAAGTTATAGTTAATAAATTTGAAATAACTAAACCAACATTAAATGACATTTTTATAGAAAAGGTGGGTGAATAGTATGAAAGATTTATTTATAGTAACAAAATTTACAATGATGGATATGGTAAAAAGAAAGTCTTTTATTATATCAACTATAATTTTTTTAATAATAATACTTATAGGGTTTAATGTACCAAAAATAATGAAAGCAATTAATGGTGAAGACGGAAAAAATACTTTATTAATAGTAGATGAAAATGATATTTTTGAAGGAACATTAGAAAACTTAAAAAATATAGATACAGAATATGAAATTCAAATATCAAATTTAAAATATGATGAATTAAAAGAAAAAATTCAAAACGGAGAAGTTGATTCTGCCATAATAGTTGAAAATAAAAATGAAAATGTAAAAATTAGATATATAGTTAAAAATTCTACTATGATGAGTGAAGTACCAAAAGATATAATATCTACAATTAATGGCTTATATACAAATTTGCAAATAAATAAATTAGGTTTAACAGAAGAACAAATAAAATCTATTACACCAAATTTTGAATTTTCATTAGAACAAACAGAAGAACAAAAAGCTAATGGTAATATTTTTGCAATGATGTTATTATCAATTGTATTATTTTATGCTATATATTTTTGTGCATATCAAGTATCAAGTTCTATTACAACAGAAAAAACATCAAAAATAATGGAAACTCTTGTAACTTCAACATCACCAAAAACTATAGTATTAGGTAAAACACTAGGAATAGGTATAGTTGGTTTACTACAATTAGTTGTATTAGTTGGAACATCTTTAATTAGTGCTAAAGCATTCTTAGAGCCAGGAATGTTAGAACAAATATTAGATGTGTCTGCAATAACACCATATTTAGGAGTAGTAACAATTATATATTTTATATTAGGATATGCTACATATGCATTATTATATGCACTAACAGGCTCAACTGTGAGTAAACCAGAAGATATACAATCAGCAAATGGACCTGTTGCAATATTTGCTGTAATAGGATTTTATTTATCTTATTTTACAATGATGAATCCTACAAGTAAAATGAATGTGTTTGCATCATTATTTCCAATATCATCACCTTTTTGTATGCCATTTAGAATAATGATGGGAATTGCTAAGCCTATAGATGTTTTAATATCAATTGCTATATTGATTATAACTATATTAATAATAGCTAAAATTGCAATAAAAATATATTCAAATGCGATTTTGAATTATGGTACAAAGATGAGCTTTAAAGATATAGTTAAGATGTATAAAGATAAAAATAATTAGATTGCATTTTTATAAGTAATTATGAATAAAAAATATATAAATTACAAAGCAGGTGATTGGTTGAAAATCACTTGCTTTTATGTTAAAATATAAAATAATGGATATGTATCAAAAAAGAAAAATGATAAGTGTAGGAATTATGAAAAACTAAAGGAAAGGAGAGTATTGATGGAAGATAATGAGTTAGATAAAAATTCAGTTACCGAGAAATGCTCGTTAACTGCCGATGATGGAAATAAATATGATACGAATTATGACAATGAAGGATTGGATAAATGCAACTATATATGTAAAATTGCTACTATTGAAGAAATGAATAAAAAATGGAATTATGAAATATCGATAGCAACAAAAAAAGAAAATTGGATTATTTGGAAAGAACAAAACATTAAAAATTATAAAAATGGTAAAATTATTCCTTACTATGGAATAATTAATGACCAAATAATATGTGAAGCCACTGCTGTATTAACTGGTGATATTGTTCAAAATAGTAATAAATTAGTAGATGATACAACTGCATACTTGACTGCTTTTAGAACCAACAAAGAATATGAGGGAAAAGGATATTTTTCTAAATTGTATAAATTTATGGAAGAAGATTTGAAAAGTAAAGGTTATACTGTATTAACATTAGGAGTGGAACCTGAAGAAATAAGAAATAAAGAGATATATAAACATTATGGATTTGTAGAACATATTAAAAATGCTAAAGAAGTATATCCAGATGGAACAGAAATAGATGTTGAATATTATGGTAAAAAATTAAAATAAAAAGGAAGTGATTTAAATGGATATGTATCAAAAAAGAAAAATGAGAACAGAAAATAAAAAAAATGACAATCAAGAAAGTTTTTCAAAAGTTTCCATTTCGTGGTACCCAGGTCACATGGCAAAAACAAAAAGACAAATAATAGAAGACCTAAAACTAATAGATGTAATAGTTGAAATATTAGATGCAAGAATTCCCATATCTAGCCAAAACCCAGATGTTAAAACATATTCAAAAAATAAATCAAGAGTAGTAGTATTAAATAAAAGCGATTTAGCAGATGAAATTGAAACAAAAAAATGGGTTAGACATTTTGAAAAACAAGGAATACCAGCAGTTATAACAGATTCAAATAGTGGCAAAGGTATAAATGATGTTTTAAAAGCAGTTCAAAATGTATATAAAAAAGATGGAGAGAAATTTGCAAGTAAAGGAAGAATTGGAAAATCTATAAGAATAATGATTTTAGGAATTCCAAATGTAGGAAAATCATCTTTTATAAATAGAATAACAAAGAAAAATATAGTACAAGTTGGAAACAGACCAGGTGTTACAAAACAAAAACAATGGATTCGTTTGCAAGAAGGAATAGAACTTATGGATACACCAGGTGTATTGTGGCCAAAATTTGAATCTGAGGAAGTTGGTTTAAATCTTGCATTTACTGGAACAATAAAAGATGATATTTTAGAAAAAACAGAAATTGCATTTCAATTATTAAAGTATTTAATTAATAATTATGAAAAAAATGTAATTGAAAGATTTAAATTAGATGAAAATATAATTAAAGAAATTTTAAAAAGCGATGAAGAAGAAAATGATAAAATTTTAAAAATTATGGATATTATTGCTAAAAAAAGAGGAGCTATTTTATCAGGTAGCAGAATAGATTACGAGAAGATTTCTGGAATTATATTAGATGAATTTAGAAGCGGTAAAATAGGTAAAATCACAATTGAAAAATGCTAATTTAAATAAGAAGTATATTAAATATTGCTTAAAAATTACAGTATATAAATACAGAATAAAAAATGATTATAGTATTTAAACATAATATTGAAGAATTAATTATAGTATTAAAATACTGTTTAAGGAGTTGGAATATGATAGAATTAATCAATAGAGAAAAATCTGAAACTGATGTAAATATGCTATCTCCGTTAACATGGGCATATGTAGGAGATGCTGTTTATGAATTGTATATTAGAACCAATTTAGTTAATAATACAAAATTAAAACCACACAAATTACATATAGAATCTATTAAATATGTTAAAGCAAAAGCACAAGCTGATTTATTGAAAAAAATTGAAAACATTTTATCAGATTCTGAAAAAGATATAGTAAGAAGAGCACGAAATGCAGAAAACCATCATTTACCTAAAAATGCGGACCCTGCTGATTATATGTATTCTACAGCTTTTGAAGGATTAATTGGATATTTGTATTTAACAAAACAAGATGAAAGATTACAAGAAATTTTAAAAATGTGTATGTAAACCTTGACTATTTTGTGCGAAATATGTTATAAATATAAAGTAGTGCAAAATTATATGGCCCGTTGGTCAAGCGGTTAAGACGCGGCCCTCTCAAGGCCGAATCATGGGTTCGATTCCCGTACGGGTCACCAATATTATAAAACATTAGAGTATCAAGGGTTTGGATAAAATTCTTAATACTCTTTTTTTATTATATGTAAAAGAAGTTAGTTCAAAATAAATAAGATGACAAAAACCAAAAGAAATGCCATAAGTCTTCTGGAAATGAATAAAAAATTGTTCTTTCTATATCTGTAAAATTGGCGCAATAATCAGAAAGGAATGTTATTAAAATGAACAAAATATTAATAGTTGAAGATGATGAAAAATTAAGAAAAGAGTTAGAAATATTTTTAAATAAAAATGGATATGAAGCAAGAGGTTTAGAAAAATTTGATGATGTAATTAACGATATTATCAATGAAAAAGCAAACCTTATATTACTAGATATAAATTTACCTTTTATAGATGGTGAATATATTTGCAAAGAAGTAAGAAAAATTTCTGATGTTCCAATAATAATGGTAACAAGTAGAAACAATGAAATAGATGAATTAATAAGTCTAAATTATGGTGCAGATCAATATGTTACTAAACCATATAATATACAAATTTTACTTGCCAAAATAGCTGGATTGCTTAAAAGAAATTCTAGCAATAATCAAGAAAAAATAGACTGTGGAAAATTTGTGTTAAATATTTCTCAAAGTATAATAGAAAGTCAAAATAAAAAAATAGAGCTTACAAAAAATGAATTTAAAATATTGTATTATTTAGCAATACATAAAGGACAAATAATTGCTAGAGATGAAATAATGGATTATTTATGGGAAAGTGAGAGCTTTATTGATGATAATACATTAACAGTAAATATGAAAAGATTAAGAAACAAGTTAGAAGAATTAAATTTACAAGATATAATAGAAACAAAAAGAGGACAGGGGTATATTTTAATATGAGTTTGAAAAATTTTATAAAAGAGAAAATATTGTTAATTAGTTTGTTAATATTAGCTTTAGTGACAATAGAAATATTTTTAATAGCATATGATGTACATAATTTTATTAAAATTTATATAATTGTTTTTCCGCTATTATTAATAAGTATATCATTATCTATAGAATACTATAATAAAAAGACTTTTTATAATAAATTAGAAAAAAATTTACAAGATTTAAATGAAAAATATTTGATTTCAGAAATAATAGAAACACCAAATTTTATAGAAGGTAAAATTTTAAAAGAAGTAATTCAAGATGTTAATAAATCTATGATTGAAAATGTAAATAAATATAAAAAAATACAAGAAGAATATAAAGAATATATAGAATTATGGATTCATGAAATAAAAATACCAATTGCTACTAGTAAAATGATTATAGAAAATAATAAAAGTGAAGCAGGAAGAAGTATTGATGAAGAGCTGGATAAAGTTGAAGATTATATTGAGCAAGCATTGTATTATGCAAGAAGCAATACTGTTGAAAAGGATTATATTATAGGAAAGGTAGAGTTACGAGAAATAGTAAATACTGCGGTTATTAAAAATAAAAATTTATTAATCACAAATAAGGTAAATTTGGATTTACATGGCTTGGATAGATGGGTATATACAGATAGTAAGTGGATGGTGTTTATTTTAAATCAGATTATACAAAATGCCGTTAAATATGGGAGAAATGAAGATTCTAAATTAGAAATTTTTGCTGAGGAAGAAAAAGAAAAAGTTATTTTGTTTGTAAAAGATAATGGTATAGGGATAAAAAGTTCAGAAATTTGTAGAGTGTTTGAAAAGGGATTTACAGGTGAGAATGGTAGAATAATTGGAAAAAAATCTACTGGTATAGGGCTGTATTTGTGTAAGAAATTGTGCGAAAAATTAGAGATTGGATTGGAATTAGAATCAGAAAAAGGTGTGGGAACTAAGGTTGCAATTACATTTCCTATGGGGAGTTATAATAAATTTTGTTAGAATAGGCTAGATAGTATCCGGCTAGGTAAAATATATTAAAATTCAGTTCATTTGCTGGTCGTTTTGGGGTGCTAAAATGTGTGTGTGCTCACGCTCCCAAACTGCGCATTCACTGCATTTTAATATATTTTACCTAGCCTACTTTACTGTTTTAGTGAAAAAATTGATGTGTTTATGAGTGTATGTGACAAAAATGTAAGGATAATGTCATGTAAATGAATGGCAACTAAGTTAAAAGTTATTTATAATTAAGCTATAAAAGAAAGGGGTTTTAGTTATGAGTAATGTGTTAGAGGTAAAAAATATAGAGAAATACTATGGTAACAAATCTAATTTAACAAAAGCAATTGATGATATTAGTTTTAATGTTGAAAATGGTGAATTTGTAGGAATTATGGGGGCAAGTGGAAGTGGAAAAACAACATTGCTTAATTGTATTTCTACAATTGATAGAGTAACATCAGGTCATATTATTATTAATAATCAAGACATAACAAAATTAAAAGGAAATAAATTAAATAAATTCAGAAGGGAAGAATTAGGTTTTATATTTCAAGATTTTAATTTGTTAGATACTTTAACAGCTTATGAAAATATAGCATTAGCTTTAACAATTCAAAAAGTAAATAGTAAAGAAATTGATAAAAGAGTAAAAGAAGTTGCAGAAAAATTAGGAATAACACAAATATTAAATCAATATCCATATCAAGTATCTGGAGGGCAAAAGCAAAGAATAGCTTCTGCAAGGGCTATAATTACAAATCCTAAAATTGTATTAGCTGATGAACCAACTGGTGCGTTAGATAGCAAATCAGCAAGACAATTATTAAATACTTTTGAGTTACTAAACGAAAAATTAAAAAGTACAATTTTAATGGTAACACATGATGCTTTTACAGCTTCTTATGCAAGTAGAATTATTTTTATAAAAGACGGTATAATTTTTAATGAATTAATAAAAGGTAATGATACAAGAAAACAATTTTTTGAAAAAATAATTGAGGTACAAACACTTCTTGGAGGTGATTTAAATGATGTTATTTAAATTATCTCTAAAAAATATACGAAAAAGTTTTAAAGATTATGCAATTTATTTTTTTACAATAATACTAGGTGTAGCAATTTTTTATATGTTTAATTCAATAGATAGCCAAGAAGCAAGGCTTGCAATGAATAGTTCATCAAGAGAAATAATAAAACTTTTAATAAATTTACTTTATGGTGTTTCTGTTTTTATATCAGTTATTTTAGGATTTTTAATAATTTATGCTAATAATTTCTTAATAAAAAGAAGAAAAAAAGAATTTGGAACATATATGTTACTTGGAATGGGAAAAAGACAAGTATCAAAAATATTAGTAATTGAAACTATATTAATAGGTATTATTTCACTAGGTGTTGGATTATTAATAGGTGTATTTGCTTCACAATTTATGTCTGTATTAGTTGCTAAAATGTTTGAAGTTAATATGACAAAATTTGAGTTTGTATTTTCAGAATCAGCATGTACAAAAACATTAATATATTTCAGTATAATGTATATTGCTGTACTTATATTTAATACATTTATTATTTCGAAATACAAATTGATAGATTTATTAACAGCAATTAAGAAAAATGAAAAAGTAAAAATAAAAAATACTTTTTTATGTGTTGTAATTTTTATAATTTCTATTTGTATACTTGCATTTTCTTATTATAAAGTTACAGTTGATTATAAAAGTTTATTAGGAGAAAATTTTCAACCTATGGTTCTTCCAATAATAGGTGGATGTGTAGGAACATTTTTATTTTTCTGGTCTTTGTCTGGATTTTTATTACAAGTAATTAAAACAAATAAATCTATTTATTTGAAAAACACAAATATGTTTGTTTTAAGACAGTTAAGTAGCAAAATAAATACAACTGTATTTTCAATGACTATTATTTGCTTAATGTTATTTGTTACTATATGTGTATTATCATCTGCAATATCACTAAATAATTCATTTAAAAAATCTATTACTGAATTAACTCCAGTAGATATACAAATATCTAAAAGAACAGATATTGAGAGCTTTAAAGAAAATGCAACTCAAGAAGAAATTGAAGATTCAAAAGTATCAATAAAAGAAGTTTTAGGGCAAAATGGATTTGATATAAATAGTAAGTTTAAAGATATTGTTACTTATAATAGGTACAAAATAGACTATTTAACATTAGAACAGGCTTTAGGTGATTCTATTGATGAAGTTAAAGAAAAATATCCATTTTTAAATGTTAATACCAAAGAAGATTTAATAACTTTAAGTGAATATAATAAAATAGCTAAAGCATATGGAAGAGAACAATATTCATTAAATGAAAATGAATATATTGTTATTGCTGATTATGGTGAGTTTATAAAAATAAGAAATATGGCTTTAAATAAAAATGTAAACATAGAAATAAATGGAAAACAATATGTTCCTAAATATCAAGAATGTAAGAAAGAATTTATAGATATTGCGGGAAATCATTGTAATATGGGTATTATAATATTACCTGATTCAGCTTTAAGTAGTAAAGATGTAATTTCCAAAAATATGATTGCTAATTATAATGCAAAAAGTGAAGATGAAAAACAGGCTATTGAGAAGGAAATTTCAAATATATATGTGAAAACATATGACAAATATATGTTATATGTAAATAGTAAATTAGATATTTATGAAGCTACTACTGGTTTAACTGCAATAGTTATATTTTTAGCTTTGTATTTGGGAATTATATTTTTGATTGCAAGTAGTGCAATTTTAGCTTTGAAAGAATTAACAGATAGTTCTGATAATAAGCAGAGGTACGATATTTTAAGAAAGATTGGTACAGATGAGAAAATGATAAATAGAACTTTATTTGTGCAGATTGCAATTTTCTTTTTGATACCTTTAGCTTTAGCTATTGTACATTCAATATTTGGTATTAGTTTTGCGTTGAATATTTTGAAGACTATTAATGAGATTGATGATTTGGTTTGGCCTATTGTTATAACTGCTGTTTTTATTGCTTTGATTTATGGAGGATATTTTGTGATTACATACTTAAGTAGTAAAAATATTATTAAGGAAGATGTATAGTGTGTGAAAAAGTGCTAGATGGTGCAGAGGTGCTGTCTGGCACTTTTTCAATTTGAAGTTATAGTTAATTTTGGATACTAGACAGCTGAGTTTATAGCTGTAGATACTATGTCTTTCATATTTTCTATCAAATCATCAATTTCTTTTGGGGTAACAATCATATTGTATCCTGTAGGATTTAAGCTTTCCTTTATCTCTCCATAATTATCTTTTTCTTTTAGTTCATTTAGATAATCATTAGATTTTGCTTCATTTTGTAGTTTGCCTATGAATAAATCTAAACAATCATTAACTAAAACAGCTGATTCTACAACCATTGGTACACCAATAGCAATAACAGGAATTCCTATTGATTTTTCACTTAATTCTTCTCGTGCGTTTCCAACTCCTCCTCCAGGAACTATACCTGTGTCTGAAATTTGCACTGTACTACTAATCCTTTCAATACTTTTTGAAGCTAAACTGTCTATTACAATTAACATTTTTGGTTGTACTTTATTTACAATTCCTCTTATTATTTCTGAAGTTTCAATTCCTGTTGTTCCTAGAACACCAGGCGCAATAGCACATACAGAACGTGTTCCTTCTACAACATATTGAGGGGTGTATTTTATAAAGTGTTTTGTAACCTCAATTTCTGAGACCACTTTAGGACCGAGCGAATCAGGTGTTACAAATTGATTGCCAAGTCCTACTACTAATATTTCGTCTTGACTTTCACAATGTGAATCTATTATTTTCTTAAGTTCATCTTTCACAACATCAGAAGCTTTTTGAATATCTTCGTTAGTTGCTAATTTTAAATTTTTTATATCTACTGTAACATAAGTACCAATTGTTTTCCCAATGGCTTGTTCACCTTGTTCATTAGTTATTTTAACAATGTTTGTTTTTATATTATCATTTACAGTACTTTCAGATGTTTCTATTCCTGGAATGTTTTCTAAATTATTGGCTTTTTTGTAAATATCTTTTCTCTCATCTGCCATGTCTGTTCTAAAATTATACATAGGGATTACCTCACTTTCTTTTTGGGTAGTATTTGAAAAAAACAGAATGTTTATTCAAGTTTTAAAAAATTAAACTTTTATATTGACAAAGAAAGAAAATGAGTCTATAATTAAAAACATAAGTTCGACAAAAGGAGGTTCGCAAATGATTAGTATAATGCATATAAAAAATATAGGAATAATAGAAGATTTAACGGTAGAGTTTAATAATGGATTTAATGTTTTAACAGGTGAAACAGGTGCTGGAAAAACATTAATAATAGATTCTTTACAAATAATTGCAGGTGGAAGATTTTCTAAAGAAATGATAAGAAAAGGTGAAAATCATTCTTTTGTTGAGTTAAATTTATTTTTACCAAATAATGAAAATTCAGTTGATGGGAATGTTGTAATTTCTAGAGAAATTTTTGATAATGGTAGAAACACATGCAAAATAAATGGAAGACTTGTTACAGTAAATGAATTGAAAGAATTTATGAGTGACATTATAGATATTCATGGACAAAATGATAATCAAGTATTAATGAAAAAACAGGAACATATTAAATATTTAGATAATTTTATTGGTGATGAAATATTAAATCAAAAGGCAGAATATATTGAATTTTTTAATAAATATAATGAAATAAAAAAAGAATTAAAACAAAATTATGGTGATGAAGAAGAAAAACAAAGAAAATTGGATTTATTAAAATATCAATTAAATGAAATAAATGATGCTAATCTAAAACAAGGCGAAGAGGACGAATTAAATGAATTTCATAAGATTATGAAAAATTCTGAAAAAATATATACTAATTTAGTTGAAATTGAGCAAAATTTAAGTAGTAATGCAATAGAGGCTATAAATAATTCTATAAAGTGTTTTGAAAAAATAGAGTGTTTAGGTGAAAAATATCAAACAAAATTGACAGAGTTAAAAAATATTTATTATGAAATACAAGAGTTGTCAAGAGATGTAACAGACATGAATAATGAGCTTGTATTTGATGAAGAAAAAAGAAATGAAGTTGAGCAAAGATTAGATTTAATATATTCTTTAAAAAGAAAATATGGAAATAGTGTAGATGAGATATTGGAATATAAACAAAACATTGAAGAAGAAATATATAATATAGAAAATTGTGAAGAACATAACCAAAAATTAAGAAGTGAATTAGATTTATTAGAAATTAAAATGAAAAAAATGTGTACAAATATGCATGAATTGCGCCAAAAGTTTGGTGAGATTTTAAGTCAAAAAATAAATAAAGAATTGTCAGATTTGGAAATGCCAAATGCAAAATTCAGCCTTTTTATAGATTTTAATACAGAAAATAAATTTACAGAAAATGGATTGGATGATGTGGAATTTTTAATCTCAACTAATATAGGTGATGATGCTAAACCACTAATAAAAATAGCATCAGGTGGAGAAATTTCAAGAATAATGCTTGCAATAAAAACTGTTCTTGCAGATTCAGATAAAGTACCAGTATTAATATTTGATGAAATAGATACAGGAATAAGCGGTAAAGCAGCAAAATCAGTTGGAGAAAAAATAAAAATAATATCTAAAAATCATCAGATATTATGTGTAACACATCAACCAAGCATAGCAGCAAAAGGTGATTATAATTATTATATAAATAAAAAAGTAAAAAATGATAAGACTGTTACAAATATAAAATTACTAAATGAAGAAGAAGTTATAAAAGAAATAGCAAGAATATCAAGTGGAGATATAACAATTAATTCAATAACCCATGCTAAAGAATTGAGAAAAGCAGTGTAAAACTATTTACTTTCTAAGGATTTTAATATATAATATTGTAAGTTTATAATTATTAAGAGGGAGGATCGTTTATGAGCGAAAATGAAGTAAACAATACACAAGAACAAGAATTAGATTTAAATCAATTAATGATGGTAAGAAGAGAAAAATTAGAAAAATTAAAACAAGAAAACAAAAATCCTTATGAAATAACAAAATTTAATAGAACAAATACTGCAGGTGAAATAAAAGCAAATTATGAAAAATTTGAAGAAAAAGATGTAACAGTTGCTGGTAGAATAATTGCAAAAAGAATAATGGGAAAAGCTTCTTTTTGTACAATACAAGACTGTGATGAAAGAATACAAAGTTATGTAAGTATAAATGATTTAGGTGAAGAAAGCTACAAAGCATTTAAAACTTTTGATATAGGAGATTTTATTGGGATTACAGGTTTTGTTTTTAAAACAAGAACTGAAGAAATTTCTATACATGCTAAAGAAGTAACATTATTATCAAAATCATTATGTCCATTACCAGAAAAATTCCATGGACTAAAAGATCCAGATTTACGTTACAGACAAAGATATGTAGATTTAATAGTAAATCCGGAAGTAAAGAAAAGCTTTGAAATAAGAAGTAAAATCATAAAAGAAATTCGTAAAATACTAGATGAAAAAGAATACTTAGAAGTAGAAACACCAGTATTAAATACAATTGCAGGTGGAGCAACAGCAAAGCCATTTATTACACATCATAACTCACTAGATATTGATATGTATTTAAGAATAGCACTTGAATTAAATCTAAAAAGATTAATAGTAGGTGGAATTGACAAAGTATATGAAATGGGAAGAGTATTTAGAAATGAAGGAATGGATATTAGACATAACCCAGAATTTACAGAATTAGAATTATATGCTGCATATAAAGATTATAATGATATGATGGACTTAACAGAAGAAATGTTTTCAAGATGTGCACAAGAAGTATTAGGAACAACTAAAGTGACATATCAAGGACAAGATATAGATTTAACACCATCTTGGAAAAGAATTACAATGGTTGATGCTATTAAAGAAGTTACAGGAATTGATTTTAACAAAATAAACACAGATGAAGAAGCAGTAGCTTTAGCAAAAGAAAGAAATATAGTTATTCCAGATCCTACAAAAGAAACAAGAGGAGATGTTATAAGTTTATTCTTTGATGAATATGTTGAAGAAACATTAATTCAACCAACATTTATATATGAATATCCTGTTGAAATTTCACCATTGGCAAAAAGAAAAGCATCTGATCCACGTATGACTGAAAGATTTGAGTTGTTTATTGGTGGAAGAGAATATGGAAATGCATTCTCAGAATTAAATGATCCAATAGATCAATATGAAAGATTTAAAAAACAAGTTGAAGCAAGAGAAGCAGGAGATGAAGAAGCTGGAATGATGGATGAAGACTATATTCAAGCATTGGAATATGGTATGCCACCAACAGGAGGTTTGGGAATAGGTATAGATAGATTAATAATGTTGTTAACAGATTCAGCTTCAATAAGAGATGTGTTATTGTTCCCAACAATGAAACCTATAAATTAGTTAAAATAGGCACTATATAATAAAAAACAACTCAGGAAATTAACAATAATTTCCTGAGTATTATGTTTAAAAATATAATCAAAAAATTATATTTTGGAAAGGAAAATTATGTTTAATTTTAACAAAAAAATTTTATATATTATTTTAGGAGTTTTTGTTTTAGTAAATATTGTAGGCAGACTTAATAGTACAGACAGTATATTAACATTATTACTAACATTACCTGCAATATTAATAGCAATAACATTCCATGAATTTGCACATGCCTTTGCAGCAGATAAATTAGGTGATAGTACTCCTAGAAATCAAGGAAGGTTAACATTAAATCCAATTAAACACATAGATCCATTTGGTTTTGCTTTATTAATAATTGCAGGATTTGGATGGGGAAAACCAGTACAAGTGAATCCACGTAATTTTAAAAGAAATATAACTATGACTAAAGGTGAAGCTATAGTTTCATTTGCCGGACCATTAATGAATTTGGTACTAGCTTTTGTTTCTGCTATAATATTTGCTATATGCGTAAAATATGATTTACTAGCCAATATGACTATAAGAGCAAGATTTTTGGTACAAATATTTTTATTAGAATTAGTATTTATAAATGTTGGATTAGGATTATTTAATTTAATTCCATTACCACCATTAGATGGTTCAAAAATATTAAATCATTTTTTACCATATAATGTAAGAAATTGGTTTGATAAAAATCAACAAGTATTATATATAGTCTTTCTACTTATATGGGTTACTGGTTTAGCTAGCGTTATAATAACACCATGCATTCAAGGGGTATCAAACGGAATATTTTATGTAGTTGGGAAAATGTTTGGATTAAATTTAATTTGATTTATAAAATAGATAAACTAAACTTAATAGAAAAATTACTATAGAATAGTAACTCAAAAAATACTTAAGAATAAACGGTAAAAAAAGCAGTAAAAATAAATAAAATAATTGTATGATAAAAGAAATGAAATAAGGAAAGGAGAGCAAAGTAATTAAAAAACTTTGCATATATCAAATGAAAGATATAATAACTTTAGGAATAGAATCAAGCTGTGATGAAACTTCAGTAGCTGTAGTAAAAAATGGTAGGGAAGTGCTTTCTAATGTTATAAATTCACAAATAAAAATACATGAACAATTTGGTGGCGTTGTTCCAGAAATTGCTTCTAGAAACCATGTTGAAGCAATTTCTGAAGTAACAAAACAAGCATTAAAAGATGCTAACATGAAATTTGAGGATATAACACATATAGCATGTACATATGGTCCAGGTTTAGTTGGGGCATTATTAGTTGGTGTTTCATATGCTAAAGCATTAAGCTACACATTAAATATACCATTAGTGGGAACAAACCATATAGAAGGTCATATTGCAGCAAATTATATAACACATAAAGACTTAGAACCACCATTTTTATGTATGGTTGTTTCAGGTGGACATACACATTTGGTACATATAAAAAATTATAAAGAATTTGAAATATTAGGAAAAACAAGAGATGATGCGATAGGAGAGGCTTTCGACAAAGTTGCAAGAGTAATAGGTTTAGGATATCCAGGTGGCCCTAAAATAGATAAATTAGCAAAACAAGGAAACGCAAATATTCCATTACCAAAAACACATTTTGATAATTTAGATTTTAGTTTTAGTGGAATAAAGACTGCAATAATAAATTTACATCATAAAAATCCAGAAGTTAATAAAGCTGATTTATGTGCAAGTTTCGAAGAAACTGTTACAGATGTATTATTAACTAATGTATTAAAAGCAGCTAAAGAGTTAGGAATAAATAAAATAGCATTAGCAGGAGGAGTTTCTGCTAACACATATATAAGAGCAAAATTTCTAGAATTAGAAAAAACACACAATATGAAAATATATTACCCAGAACCAATATTATGTACAGATAATGCAGCTATGATAGCATGTGCAGGATATTATAATTATATTAATGGAAAAAGATCAGATTTATATCTGAATGCAATACCTAATTTAAAATTAGGTGAAGAATAAGTTAAATACAATATAGTAAATAGTATTATAGGTAAAAACAATGTTAATAAAAAATAAATAATAGCAGATGTAAAAATGAATATAAAAGTAAAAAAGGAGGAGTAAAATATGTCAATATATGTAATAGCAGATTTACACTTATCTTTTACACAAAATAAACCAATGAACATATTTGGAGATAATTGGACAAATCATGAAGAAAAAATAAAACAAAATTGGTTAGAAAAAGTAAAACCTGATGACACAGTTATTCTTCCAGGTGATTTTTCATGGGCTACATATTTAGAAGATACGAAATTAGATTTTGAATACTTAAATAATTTGCCAGGGAAAAAAATATTACTAAAAGGAAATCATGATTATTGGTGGACAACATTAACAAGTATGAGAAAATTTATATCAGATAATAATTTTGAAAATATAGATTTTTTATATAATAATTCATATTTAGTAGAAGATAAGATAATTGTTGGCACAAGAGGTTGGGTGTTGCAGGACACAGAAGAATCTAGAAAAATGATAAATAGAGAAAATGAAAGATTGAAATTATCTTTGAAAAATGCAATAGAAAATTTTGGAGAAGATAAAGAAATAATAGTTTTTATGCATTATCCTCCACTTTCTTCTAAAAATCTTTTAAATAATTTGCATTTGGAATTTTATAAAACAATGAAACAGTATGATGTGAAAAGGTGCTATTATGGGCATTTGCATGGGAATTCTCATATGGATGCTATTGAGGGGGAGATTGGTGGAATTGATTTTAATTTGGTAAGTGCAGATTATTTGAATTTTAAAGTGCAGAAAATTTGATTTTGAGCAATTAGTTGCAAAATAAATTTGAATTGTTAAATGGGATAGGTCTTTGAGTTTGAGGTTAGCACCGAGAGAAAAAATTTGTTACTTTTGAAAAAACAAATTCCTTCAAACGCGGTGGAGTTGCGTACCGTGTTCGTTGGGCTTGTTACGATAATGACTTTGGTTGTATGGTTGATGGCTTAGGTCGGAGGTTTATTTTTTCAAAAGTAAAAATTTCTTTCTCCGAGTGGGGTTAGAGATTGAACAGTTTTAAAATAGAAGAGAAGTTTTTAGGTCTACAGTTAAATTGTAGAGTAGGAAAAATAAAATAGTTATAAACTATTGCAAATTTACCAAAATATGGTATAATAATAAAGCTAGTTACTTTTTAGAAAGTAACATAAAAGAGATTGAAAGGATGTATGTAAAAAATGAGTATTAAAGTAGAAAACACAGAAAATACAAATGAAGTAAAATTAACATTTAATGTTCCAGCAGAACAATTTGATGAAGGAATGAAAAAAGTATATGCTAAAACAGCTAAATATTTCAATATACCAGGATTCAGAAAAGGAAAAGCACCAATGGCTTTAGTTGAAAGAACTTATGGTCCACAAATATTTTATGAAGATACTTTTAATGAAATAGTTCCTGAAATATTTGAAAAGGAAATTTCTGAAAACAAGTTAGAAGTTGTTAGCAAACCTGAAATAGACATAGTACAAATGGGAAAAGGTCAAGAATTAATATTTACAGCAGTTGTACAAGTTAAACCAGAGGTAAAATTAGGAAAATATAAAGGTATAGCTTTAGAAAAAGTAGAATATAATGTAGCTGATGAAGATATTGAACATGAATTAGGCCATATGGCTGATAAAAATTCAAGATTAGTAACTATAGAAAATGAACCAGTTGCTGAAAAAGATATTGCAGTTATAGATTTTGAAGGATTTGTTGATGGTGTTCCATTTGAAGGTGGAAAAGCTGAAAACCATGAATTAGAAATTGGAAGCAAAACATTTATTCCTGGATTTGAAGATCAAGTAATTGGAATGAAAGTTGATGAAGAAAAAGATATAAATGTAAAATTCCCAGAAGAATATTTTTCAGCTGAATTAGCTGGTAAAGATGCTGTATTTAAAGTAAAGGTACATGAAATTAAAAGAAAAGAATTACCTACATTAGATGACGAATTTGCTAAAGATGTTAGTGAATTTGATACAATTGCTGAATTAAAAAACAGTATAAAAGAAAAATTAGAAACAGAAAATGCTAATAAAGCAAAATATGAAACAGAAGAAAATGCTATTCAAAAAGTATGTGATGCTACAGAAATAGATATTCCTTCTGGAATGGTAGATACTGAAATTGATAATATGTTAAAAGATATAGAAACAAGATTATCTTATCAAGGTCTAAATATGAAACAATATCTTCAAATGATAGGAAAAACAGAAGAAGATATGAGAAAAGAATATGAAGAACAAGCTAAAAAATCAGTTAAAAGTAGATTAGTTTTAGATGCTATTGTTAATGCTGAAAAATTAGAAGCAACAGATGAAGAAGTTGCAGAAAAAGTAAAAGAAATGGCTGAAAATTATGGAAGAAAAGCAGAAGATTTAATGAATAATGAACACTTAATTAATTACATAAAAGATAGTATGAAAGCAGAAAAGGCAATAAAATTCGTAGTAGAAAATGCAAAAATAAAATAAAGAAATAATGGTAAAAGTTAGGGGTGCAAATTCCTAACTTTTTCTTCTAGCTTTTTTATAATATTGCACTTAGTTGTTTAATTACAAAAGTGCTGATATAAAGAACAAAAAACACCAAGTAAAAAATTAAATGAAATTTTAAGAAACAAAAAATTTAAAATTTAAATTAGCTATTGAAAAAAAGCTAATTATAGTATAAAATTCAAATATGTTATATAAAAATTTAATTTGTTAATAATTATAATATTAGAAATAATATTTATCATTATTAAAAATAAAAACATGAAATGAATAAGAAATTTTATTAAAAATGAGGAGGATAAATATGTTAGAAAGAAATAGTTTAGTTCCATATGTAGTAGAACAAACATCAAAGGGAGAAAGGTCATATGATATTTTTTCTAGATTATTGAAAGATAGAATTATATTTTTGGGAGAAGATGTTAATGCTACTTCAGCAAGTTTAGTAATTGCACAATTATTATTTTTGGAATCAGAAGATCCTGATAAAGAGATATCTTTATATATAAATAGTCCAGGTGGTTCTATAACAGATGGTATGGGAATTGTTGATACAATGAATTATATTAAATGTCCAGTTTCTACAATTTGTATAGGAATGGCTGCCAGTATGGGAGCAGTGCTTTTAGCTTCAGGTGAAAAAGGTAAACGTTTTGCTACTCCAAATGCTGAAATATTAATACATCAACCATTAATAGGTGGTGGAGGACTTTCTGGTCAAACTACTGAAATAAAAATTCACGCAGATCATATGGTTAAAACACGTGAAAAGTTGAATAAATTATTGAGTGATAGAACAGGTCAACCATTAGAGGTTATTAATAGAGATACAGAAAGAGATAATTATATGACTGCAGAAGAGGCATTACAATATGGATTAATTGACGGAATTATGGAAAAAAGAGCTTAATGTTAAGTAAATTAAAAATAAGTAGATTAAAATAAAGGAGATTGAAATGCCAAATAAAGAACAAACTAGAAAAATTAGATGCTCTTTTTGTGGTAAAACACAAGAAGCAGTACAAAGAATTATTGCTGGACCAGGTGTATATATTTGTAATGAATGTATTGATGTATGTACAAACATAATAGAAGATGATTTATATGAAGATCCAGATATGACATATACAATAGATGAAGGCGAAAAATTGCCAACACCTGCGGAAATTAAAAGCGTTTTAGATGAATATGTAATAGGTCAAGAAGAAGCTAAAAAAACATTATCTGTTGCAGTATATAATCATTATAAAAGAATTAATAACAATGAATATATATTAGAAAAAAATAACAATAGTAATAATGTAGAAATACAAAAAAGTAATATATTATTATTAGGACCAACAGGTTGTGGAAAAACATTATTAGCACAAACCTTGGCAAAAGTTTTAAATGTACCTTTTGCAATAGCTGATGCTACAACTTTAACTGAAGCTGGTTACGTTGGTGAAGATGTAGAAAATATATTATTAAAACTAATACAAGCAGCAGATTATGATGTTTCAAGAGCTGAAAAAGGTATTATATATATTGATGAAATAGATAAAATAACAAGAAAATCTGAAAACCCATCAATAACAAGGGATGTAAGTGGTGAAGGTGTTCAACAAGCATTGTTAAAAATCGTAGAGGGAACAGTTGCTTCAGTTCCACCACAAGGAGGAAGAAAACATCCACACCAAGAGTTTATACAAATAAATACTGAAAATATATTATTTATTTGTGGAGGTGCTTTTGAAGGGTTAGATAAATTAATAAATGATAGAATTGGAAAAAAATCTATAGGTTTTGGTGCTAAAATAGAAAGTTCAAAAGAAATTGATAAATCAAAAGTATTTAGTGAATTACTACCACAAGATTTGTTAAAATTTGGATTAATACCAGAGTTTGTAGGAAGATTACCAATTGTTGCTACATTACAAGATTTGGATAGAGAAGCATTAATTCAAATTGTGACAAAACCTAGAAATGCATTGGTAAAACAATACAAAAAATTATTTGAATTAGATAATGTTGAATTAGAATTTCAAGATGAAGCTTTAAATGCAATAGTTGATAAGGCTATTGAAAGAAAAACAGGTGCAAGAGGGTTACGTGCAATATTAGAAGATATTATGAGAGATATAATGTTTGAAATTCCTTCAAATCCTAATATTGAAAAATGTATAATTACAAAAGAAACTGTTTTAAATGGTGAAAAACCACAAATTATTATAAATAATAACAAAGAAAATGGAAAAGTTACTAAAAAAATTAAAACTAAAACAAACAAAAATATAGAAACTGCATAAAGTATTTGCAATTAAAAAAAAGATATGCTACAATAAGCAAAGGAAAAACATATGAATGGAGAGTGTAAGAAATGACAGTATTAAAATATATAATATTAGGAATTTATGTAATAATTTGTATAGCTTTAATAATAATAGCTACAATTCAAACTAAGGATTCTTCAGGTGCCTCTGGAGCAATAACAGGTTCTTCTACAAATAATTTTTATGAGAAAAATAAAGGAAGAACTAAAGAAGGAAAATTAAAAAGGTATACAATTATATTAGGTATTGCGTTTATAGTTGTTTCAATTGTATTAGGAATACTATATATGATATAAGTTTTTTAATTTAAAGGATGTCCCCAAATATTGTGACTGTTGTAGTGCATAGTTTGGGGATTTTTATTTTGTGTGAGGTGTGAAAGTTTTGGCAAGTGGATGTGTGTGTTTGAAAGTATGCATTTGGGGAGCACCGAGAGAAAAAATTTTTACTTTTGAAAAAACAAACTCCTTCAAACGCGGTGGAGTGCGTGCTGGGTTTGGTGGACTTGTTACGATAATTACTGGGGTTAGATGTTCTGGGGCTTAGGTCGGAGTTTGTTTTTTCAAAAGTGAAAATTTCTTTCTCCGAGGGAGGTTAGGTGGATTTTTCGAGAGAATGATTTTGAAGTTTATGTGGGAATTTGAGGTTGTAAATAGTTTGATTTTTGAATATTTATAGATATAATGTTTTAGATATAATGTTTTAGATATAATGTTATAGATATAATGTTATAGATATAATGTTATAGATATAATGTTTTTTAGATAAAATCTTGTTGTAAAAATAATTAAAGTGTAAAAGGAGGTAGAAGATGTGATGGAAGAAATGGAAAAAAGAGAAGAAAAGAAGAAAGTTGTTTTGGAGTTTATGAATGATGATAAATATGTTCCGATGAAGGCTAAAGAAATTGCGTTTATTTTAGGAGTTACTAAAGATAAATTCGCTGAGTTTCATGAGGTTTTGAAAGAGTTGGAAAATGAGTATAAAATTCAGTGTACTAAGAAAGGTAAATATTTATTAGTAGATATTAATGTATATAAAACAGGGACATTACGACTAAATCAGAAAGGGTTTGGTTTTGTTGAAATAGATAAAAATGAAGAGGTTTTTATATCTAAGGGGAATATAAATAATGCACTAAATGAGGATTTAGTGTTAGTTGAAATTTTAGATGATTCAAATGATGAACTTCACAAAGAAGGAAAAATAGTAAAAATTGTGAAACATGGGAAAGATACTATTGTTGGGACTTTTCAAAATAGTAAGAATTTTGGGTTTGTAATTCCGGATGATAGTAAATATGGAACAGATATATTTATTTCTAAAAAGAATTTTGGAAGTGCTAGAAATAATCAAAAGGTTGTTGTTAAGATAACTAAGTTTGCAGAAAAAGGTAAAAAAGCAGAGGGGAAAATTGTTGAGGTACTTGGTAATAAAGATCAAGCAGGAGTTGATATGCTATCTTTAATTAAGGAATATAATTTACCATATGAGTTTCCTGAACCAGTGTTAAAAGAAGCTAAAAGTTTAGAATGTAATATTTCAGATAAAGAAATAAAAAGTAGATTGGATTTGCGAGATAAAGAAATTTTTACTATAGATGGGGAAGATGCTAAAGATTTAGATGATGCTGTTTGTGTTGAGAAAAAAGATGATGGAAATTATATTTTAGGTGTTCATATAGCAGATGTTAGCCATTATGTTAAAGAGGATTCTAAATTAGATAAAGAGGCGATTATAAGAGGTACAAGTGTATATATGATGGATAGAGTAATTCCGATGCTTCCGAAGGAATTGTCAAATGGATTATGTAGTTTAAATGCAGGTGAAGATAAATTTACATTATCTGTTATTATGGAAATTAATAATAAAGGACAAGTTGTCTCATCAGATATACGAAAAAGTATTATAAGAGTAACTAAAAGGATGTCTTATAATGGAGTATATAAAATATTAAATTATTTAGATGAACAAGATAATTATATTAAAAATAAAAATCAAGAGGATGAAGAATCATATAGAAAAAACAAAAAAGAGTACCAAGATATTAAGCAATATGAAAAATATTTTAATGATTTTAGATTAATGAAAGAGTTAGCATTAATTTTAAAGGAAAAAAGAACAAAAGATGGTAGTTTGGATTTAGATATTCCAGAAAGCAAAATTATTTTAGATGAAAATGGTGTTGCTGTTGATGTTAAAAAATATGAAATAACATTTGCAAATGAGATTATAGAGCAGTTTATGCTAATTGCAAATGAAACTGTTGCCGAAAAATTTTATTGGCTTGAAGCACCATTTATTTACAGAGTTCATCCAGTACCAGATATGGAAAAGGTAAGCGAATTAAATAAGTTTTTATGGAATTTAGGATATAAAATTAAAGGAAATAAAGATAATATTCATCCTAAGGCTTTTGCTGAAGTGTTAGAAAAAGTAAAGGGAAAACCTGAAGAAAGAGTTGTTTCTAATTTAATTTTAAGAACTTTAAAAATAGCTAGATATGAGAGCGAAAACCAAGGTCATTTTGGTATTGCAAGTAAATATTATTGCCATTTTACTTCACCAATAAGAAGATATCCAGATTTATTCATTCATAGAATAATTTCAAAGTATATTAGTGAAAATTATAATTTGTCTGAAAATGAGTTAGAAAAATATTCAGAAGAGGCAACAAATTATGCAAAATCATCTTCAGAAAGAGAAAAGGTTGCACAAAAGGTAGAGAGAGATAGTGTAGATATTAAGAAGGCAGAATATATGCAATCTAAAATAGGTGAAGAGTATGATGGAATAATTTCTAATATTACTTCTTTTGGAGTTTTTGTAGAGTTGGATAATACTGTTGAAGGATTAATTAGGTTTGAAAATTTGGGTGATGAATATTTTAATTATGATGAAGAACATAAAAGATTAATTGGAGAAGATACAGGAACTATATTTAATATAGGAGATAAAATTTCTATAAGAGTTATTGAGGCTAATAAGGAGTTACGTAGAGTTTCTTTTGAGAGGATTTTTTAGAGTAAAATATAATAAATATGGCATAAAGTAAAATAATGTTATATAGTATAAAGGTCTATAAAATAAGCTAATATAAAATAGTATGATGTTTTTGGTAGAGGTTTAAAATTAGCTGGCCAAATAAAATATATTAAAATTTCGTTCTTTTGATGGTCGTTTTTGTGGAGTGAAGTGCTTTAGTGCTCACGCTTCCAAACTGCGCATCCACTGCATTTTAATATATTTTATTTGGCCTACTCTACAGTTTTTGATAGGCGCTTTGATAGTTTGATTATAATATTTAATTCCATAAAAATATGTTACAGGAAATTATACAAATAATATTTAAAATTACTATTGTGATACTTCCAGAAAAATTTTGGCTTTCTTTGTATTCATAAATTGCAAAAGATATGTTTTTTAAAAATATCCATATACTTAATATACAAATTAATATTTTCATAATTTTTTGTAATGATGAAATCATTTTCTCCTTTTAAATTTAGGTTTATTTTAGATGCCTATAAACTATTTCAATGTGATTTTTAAAGCACTTTTTAAAGTTTTTTAGGTGCTTTTTTTAAGGCGATTTGTTAAATTGACCTCCAGATTGAATATTTACATTTACTTTCACATTAAAAAAAGAATTTTTATAATTTTCTAGCCAATTGGAACTAATCCATTCATCCCATGTTAAATATTTTGATAGTGCATATTTTCCAAATCCGGAAATATCTGAATTGAATTCTTTAGAGGTTTTATATAAATAATTTTCCAGTTGCAATTTTAAATATTGTTCAGCATAATTATTTAAAATATTAATATCTTCAACTGACGAGTAATCTGTGTTTTCATCTAAAGAGATTCCGTACCCTTCTAGAAAAACTTCAACTGAGATAAATGGTGAGTTATTTACAAAATCAACAGAAATTTTAGAGTTTCTTTTTTTATTAATCCTTAAATCAACACTTGAATCAACATTAAATGGATCAGGAATTGAAAGGGTGCAATTTTTGAATTCGTTAGATACTAGTAAATAACAAATTGTTTCTATTCCATTTAATTCACCAACTAATTTATCATCACGAAAAACAGCGGTTCCAAAAAATTCTATATTACTAGAACCTTCTATGGGTGTTTTGCCAGCTGTATAATTGTTGTCCAAGTTACTATATAATTTAGTATTTTCATTTTCCATTGTTAAATTTCCTAAAATAGCATGTGATTGTATAAAATTGTTTTTCATATCTCCTATAAAGTCTACGGATTTTGTAGCTGGAGTAAACCCTGTATACTCACTGGATTTTAAAGCAACTTCATAATATCTAGCTGTTAAAGTTTCAATTGATGGAGAAGCATTTTCTATAAATTTTTTTGCGGAACACTTTGTAATAATTACATTACAGTCAGGTCTGATTTCAACAATATTTGCTAATGTGTCGACACATTCAGAAAGACCTTGTGCTGCAAATTCTTCAGAAATTACAATAACTTTGCAATGTGATAAATTAACTTCTTTACTAATATAATTATTTATTAAATTTATTCCGGAATTTATACTGTTACATTTTACAGTAATAGCATCTGTTTTACTAGATTGACTACTTCCTGATTCTGAATCAGTACTAGGAATAGATATTTGCAAGGTTAAAGATAATAATTTATCTTCTGAAATATCAAGTCCTATGGCAGTTGCATAAGAAAATTCCTCGATACCATGAGCATCATAACAACCGGAAAGAGATAATAATATTATAGTTAATATAACTAAAATAAAAAGTTTTTTTATTTTCATAATCAATTTATAAAGTACGTAATATTCATACTTTTCCTTTCTTTTTATCAATGATTTTCAATTTTAAATTTGCTAATATTAGTATAATAATACTTATTCCAAACAGAAAAATTAAAGTGCCAATTTTAAATGTTTTATATGCAATTTGTGCAGTAACAGCAAGACTGCTGGGAATAAGCAGTACAGTTAGTACTAATAAATTTATAGTATAATTTATAGAACTAGTATCACTTATTTTAGTTAGTTTTTTTAAAATATATATAGCAAAGTATATAGCAAAACTAATATAAGTAATAACAGAAATTATCCATAAAAATATAAATATTGCATCAACTCTTTGAATAAACCTACCATAAGATAAGTTTCTGGTTAACAAATATAAAGAAAAGGTTTCTTCACTTTTAAATGTAGGAGAAAGTGATAATAGTATGCAAGTTACACTTAAAAATAAATATAATCCAGATAATACTATTGATATAATAGACATTTTTTTAAAATCTTTTGTATTATTTATAAAAGGTCCAATAAAAAATAAATAGCCTATACCTGAAAAACTAAAAACATTACTTAATCCTGAGAAAAACGTTTGGTTAACTCCATAACCTAGTATAGGACAAATTCTTCTTACATTAAAACTTTTAAATGATGATAAGAGAATAATAATAATACTAAAAAATATTATGGGTGTTATTATTAAGTTTGCTTTTGCTAATACTTTTAATGAAAATTTGTTAGCAATAGTACTGCTAATTATAAAAAATAGTAGTATAAATATTAATGGAGAGGTTTTGAAATATATTACTTGTAGTGTTTCAGAAAAGTTTTTTACAACAAATATTGGAACTAATAATAATAATATTATATATAAAATTCCCATTATTATAGTAAGTGTATTCCCACCTAAAAATTTGCAAACATCTAAAATATCTTGTCCTTGAAATTTTTTGAATAAAAATGTAATTGATATAGTCATTAAAATAGCTAAAATGAAAATAACTATAACATTTAACCATGCAGATGAACCGTGTAGAAGAAATTATTTCTTTTGGAGTGTTTAATATTATTTTATTTATCATAACTACTGAAATTAAAGCAATTGCTTCCATAAATCCTATTTTTTCTGAATTCATATAATAACTCCTTTCTTAAAGCTATTTTATGTTACTGTTTTTCCATAGCATACTGATTTTACCTTGTGAATATTTTTTCTTAGGGCTTACAATATTAGAACGATTTTCTCTTTTCCATATAGGTGGTAAAAAATATGATGTTAATGTTCGTTTATTATTATGCAAAATATATGGTGTTGTATATGGACAACCAAATGATTTTAAATTACATAAAAGAATTATTTGTACAAATAATCCGGCAGCAATTCCTAAAAATCCTGCTAAATATGCTAAAAAGATGTATATGAATCTACATAATCTAACAGTGAAATTAAATGAAAAGTCTGGTATACTAAATGAACAAATAGCAGTAATTGATATAATTATTATTAAAACAGGACTAACTAAATTTGCACTAACTGCAGCATCTCCAAGTATAATACCTCCAACAATTCCTATTGTCGGACCAATAGGGGATGGAACTCTAATTCCTGCTTCACGTATTAATTCAAATGAGACTTCCATTAACAAAATTTCAAATATAGTAGGGAATGGAACGGTTTCACGAGCTGCTTCAATGGTGAAAAGTAATTCTGTTGGTAATAGTTCATGATGATATGAGGTAACAGCAACATATATTCCTGGTAAAAATAAAGCCAAAAATACAGCTATTATTCTTATAAATTTCAACATATTAGAAAATTGAAATTTGAAATTTGCATCTTCTGGTGATGACAGAAAATCTGATAAAACACCGTGGTGCAATTAAAACATAAGGTGTTCCATTTACTATAATTGCTACTCTACCTTCAAGTAAATGAATTGTTGCTTTATCAGGTCTTTCAGTTGCTATAACTTGAGGAAATAGACTAGAACCATTATCTTGTATTAATTGCTCAAGTTGTCCAGATGAAATCAAATAATCTACATCTAAATTATTTATTCTGTATTTAACTTCAGCAACTAAATCATTATTAGCAATATCTTTTAAATAACAAACTGCAATTTTAGTTTCACTTATTTTTCCAACAGAACAATTTTCTATTACCAAACTTTCATTATTAATTAGTCTTCTTAACATAGAAGTATTTGTTCTAATATTTTCAACAAATGCCTCTTGTGAACCTCTTATTACAATTTCATTTTGAGGTGAACTAACACTTCTTTGTTTAAAACCTTTTACATCAATATCAAAACCTATATTTAAATTATCTACTAAAAGGAGACAATTTCCCATATTTATACTAGATATAGCTTTTTCGAAATTTTCAATTTTTTTAACATCATTTTGGGGAATTAAATGATTATATAAATAATTTCCAAGGTTAAATTTTTTTACTTTTCGTATAATAACATCATTATTATTAAATTCAGAAACAACATCTTTTTCTTTAATTTCATAAGTATTAGCTCTATTACGTAACATTAAAGGATTCAAAACTGAATTATTAATTGTTTTGGAATCTACCATACCATCTATATAAATTACAGCAGCATTATATTCTCTATTTTGAGCAGTTAATACAAATTCTCTAATTACAATATCACTATTTATTAAAGCATTATATTTAAATTTTAAAAAAGCTAAATTATCAAATAATTTTTTAGAAAAACTTGTTGGTTCTAAATCATTAGCTGGTGAAACAGGTATTTTTTCTATGTCTTTAGCATTTTCTGTTGTAAGAAAAAAATTATATTGTTTAGGTGGCGTATATTTAAAAAATTTATTATAAAATTGTTCTATAACATTTTTTTTCATAATAAATTTCATTCCTTTCCGAAAGTACATAGTAAGTTTGAAAAATGAAGTTATTTTCAAACTAAGAACTTTCAATGTTTTAGTAATATAAATATTATTTACAAAATTTTGAGAATTATGTAAAAATTTTATAAAATAGTAAATAAAAAAATTGTAAAAAGAAATTATCAAATTGATAATTTCTTTTTACAGTATATAAAAAATAATTTGAATATATATTTTAAAGAATAATGCAAATTAAACCGCCACTACCCTCATTAACAATACGTTCCAAAGTTTCTTGTAACTTACATTGAGCATCTTCTGGCATTCTACATAATTTATTTTGCAATCCTTCATTAACCAATTCATGTAAACTTTTTCCAAATATATTTGATTCCCAAATTTTTATTGGATCATTTTCAAATTCAGAAAGTAAATAATTTACTAATTCTTCTGATTGTTTTTCACTTCCAACAATAGGTGAAACTTCGGTTTCAATATCAGCACGAATCATATGTATTGAAGGTGCTTTAGCTTTTAATTTAACTCCATATCGTGAACCTTGTTTTACCATTTCTGGTTCATCTAATATTAATTCTTCCATTGAAGGTGTTACTATTCCATAACCTTTTGCTTTTACTTCTTCAAGAGCATATGCAATTTTATCATATTCTTTTTTAGTTTTTGAAAATTCAGCTATTGTTGCAAATAAATCTCCTTCATTTGAAATTGTAACTCCAGAAATTTCGGTAATTATTTTATAAAATAATTCATCTTGTAAATTAACAGTAATATTTACTTCACCAGTTCCTAAACGAATATCATTTAATACACTTGAAGATATTACATCTGTTTTTTGTAATTTGCTAAGTGTAGTATCAACATTTTTTAAAATTCTTGCATCTGAACAAGCATCTTTAATTTCAGCAAAAAGTTCTTTTTTTAGCCAATGATTTTCATCTAACCTATCAGCCCATTTTGGAAAGTTAATATTTATTCTTTCAATAGGAAACTCATATAAAATTTTGCTAAATATATTGTTTATATCATCTAATTCTAAATTAGAACAATCAGTTGGAACTACAGTTGTTTCGTATTTATCCTCTAATTTACGTGCTAAATTTTTTGTACTTTCAGAATAAGGAGAGTCACTATTAAGAAGAATTATAAATGGCTTATTTAATTCTTTTAATTCACGAACAACTCTTTCTTCTGCTTCAATATAATCTTCCCTTGGAATATCTGTAATACTACCATCTGTAGTTACCAAAATACCTATTGTAGAATGTTCTTGTATAACTTTTCTAGTACCAATTTCAGCTGCTTTTTCAAAAGGAATTTCATCCTCAGACCATGGAGTTTTTACCATTCTTGGCATATCATCTTCTAAATATCCTATTGCATTATTTACTAAGTATCCAACACAATCAACAAGTCTTGTTTTTAAAGAAATATTATTTCCTACTGTTATTTCAACTGCTTCATTTGGTATAAATTTTGGCTCTGTAGTCATAATTGTTCTACCACCAGCACTTTGAGGTAATTCATCTCTAGCACGTTCTTGTTTATAAGAGTTGTCGATATTTGGAATTACTAATAAATCCATGAACCTTTTAATAAAAGTTGATTTTCCAGTACGTACAGGACCTACTACTCCAACATAAATATCACCTTCTGTTCGTTTGGCGATATCTTCATATAGTTTAAAATTATTTTCCATTTATAATTCCTCCTTAAATGTTTGTCTATTTAAACTTTATTAATTTATATTAATAACAAATAGGTTTTATGACAAAAAATAAAATACAAACTATTGATTTTGAAAAACATATGTGCTAATATGAACATATTATATATAAATGTAGTATTACAACAGTTTTTTAAGTATAATACAAATTAAGAAATTAAAAATAGCAAAGGAAAGATGGATATGGAAAAGGAGAAAAAAGCTATGGAATTACTAAAAAAATACGAACAAGATCATATAATTTCTTGGATGGAAAAATTAAATAATGAAGAAAAAAACAAACTAATTGATCAAGTATTAAATTTAAATATTGATCAAGTTATGGATTTATATAAAAATTTAAATAAAACTTTTGAAATAGGTAATAAAAAAATAGAAAAAATTTCAGCAATTGATATAAACAAACTTACAGAAGAAGATTTCAACAAATATAAAAATATTGGCGCAGAATATATAAAAAATGGTCAATATGCTGTTATTACTATGGCTGGAGGTCAAGGAACAAGACTTGGTCATACAGGACCAAAGGGAACTTTTAAAGTTAGTTTAAAAAATGGTGATAAATATTTATTCCAAATAATAGTAGAATCTTTGCAAAAAGCTAGTAAAAAATATAATGTTATAATTCCTTGGTACATAATGACAAGTGATGAAAATAATAATCAAACTGTAGAATTTTTAGAAGAACATAATTATTTTGGATATCCAAAAGAAAAGGTACATTTCTTTAAACAAGGTAAAGCACCATTAGTAACAACAAAAGGCAAATTATTAATAGGAAAAGATAAATTAATAAAAGAAGCTTCTGATGGAAACGGAAGTATATATAAGTCATTAGGAAAAAATGGTATTATAAAACAAATGAAAGAAAATAATATAAAATGGGTTTTTGTTGGAGGAGTAGATAATATTTTATTAAAAATAGTAGATCCATTATTATTAGGAATAACTGTTAGTGAAAATAATAAAATTGCTTCTAAATCTGTAATAAAAACAAACCCAAAAGAAAGAGCGGGAGTTTTTTGCAAAATTGATGGAAGACCAGGAATAATAGAATATTCAGAATTACCAGAAGAAATGGCTGAAGAGGTTGATGAACATGGTGATTTAGTATATGGAGATCTTAATATATTAAGCCATTTATATAATATTGAAGCATTAGATGAACTATCTAGTAAGGTTTTACCATATCATATAGCAGAGAAAAAATCAAATTATTTAGATGAGAATGGAAATTTAGTAGAACCAGAAGGTAAAAATGTATATAAATTTGAATCATTTATTTTTGATGCTTTTTCAAATTATGAAGATATTAGCATTTTACGTGTAAAAAGAGAAGAAGAATTTGCACCAATTAAGAATAAAGAAGGAAATGATAGCCCTGAAACAGCTATAAAACTTTATAATAATAGAATTTAAAAATAGAAATGAAAAAAGTAACTTATAGTGAACTATATTAAAAAGTAGAGTTCATTATAAGTTACTTTTTTGCTTTTGTTGGCTATTTTTTACAAAAGTCTAAATTATTGTTGTTCACCAGGTAAAAAATAATCAACAACACCATAAACTATAGCACCAACAATTGCTGCTATCCAAGATATTGTATATCCTGCAACAAAATATTGTGTTACATATAATACTACAGCAGAAAGTACAAATCCAACAAATCCTTTACCAAACGAACTTGCATGTAACCCTGTAAATTTTGTTATTAAATAATCTATTACAGTAAGAACAATTGTAGCTGCAGCTAATGCCCAAATATTACTTATGGTAAATCCAGGTGTAAAAAATGCAGTAATAGCAAGAACTATAGCAGCTGTTATTAATCTACCAAGAATTTGCCAAACTGTATTTACTCCACCATTAGATTGAGTATTTACTTGATTATCTGACATATCAATAACCTCCTTATTAAAAGCATGACGCAATCAAAAATTACGTTCATTTTTATTATTTACGAAAAAAATATTATTATGCTAAAATACGAATAATTTTTTTAAAATAAAGGCAAAATAAAAGAAAACTAATTGAAAACAAGGAGAAAAAATATGTTAGTAATTTTTATAAGATCAATTTTTTTATACATAATTGTATTAGTAGTAATGAGATTAATGGGAAAAAGAGAAATTGGGCAATTACAACCATTTGAACTTGCAATTTCAATAATGATTGCAGATTTGGCTGCAACACCAATGAGTAATAGTGGTATTCCAATAACAAATGGAATAATTCCAATTCTTGGCTTACTTGTAATGCATTTAATAATTTCAGTTTGTAATTTAAAAAGTACAAAAATGAGGCAATTAATTTGTGGAAAACCATCTATATTAATTTACAGAGGAAAAATAGATGAAAAAATGTTAAGAAAGGAAAGATTTACAATAAATGAATTACAAGAAAGATTAAGAGATAGTAATGTTATGAATTTGGGTGATGTAGAATACGCAATTTTAGAAACGAGTGGTCAAATAAATGTTATACAAAAACCTAACAAAAGAAATTGTATCCCTGAAGACTTTGGAATTGAGCCTGAATATGAAGGAATTCCATATGATTTAGTAGTAGATGGAAAAATAATGGATGAAAATTTAAGAACATTAGGAAAAAATTATCAATGGTTAAAAAAGCAAGTTAACAAATTTGGGTATAATCCAGAAGAAGCTTTAATAGTAACTATAGATGGAAAAGGGCAATTTTTTTCTCAAAAAAAAGATAAAAAATAAAAGATTAAACAATCTAAAAAAATATAATTGTATAGATTATATAAATAGATGAGGGGGAATTATGAAAAAAGAAATTATTATTGTTGTTATAATAGTGATATTAATAATCATAGGTCATATAATAACTCAAAATTATACTAAAAAATTCTTTGAAAATATTTCTGTAAGTTTAGAAAAAATAGAAGAAAAAATAGATAATGATAATATAGAAAAACAAAATTTGAAAAATGAATTAGATGATATACAAGAAAAATGGAATGAAAAATATGATATTCTTGCTTATTATATAGAACATGATGAATTAGAAAAAGTGGAAACACAATTAATTTCGATGAATGCAAATATTAAAGTTCAGGATTATGATAAAACTATTGAAGAATTGGAAAAATGCAAATTTATATTAGAACATATAAAAGATAAAGATTCTTTAAAATTAGTAAATATATTTTAAAAGTTAATTGTGTTTAACATAATAAATATATTAATATTATAAAAATTAAAATACCACAATTTAAGTTGTTTACTAAAATTGTGGTATTAGTTTATTACAAAATTTATAAACTAATTATACATAAACTAAAAAACAAATATGCAAGTCTGAAATATTTGCGAGAAAAAAATATTTTACGATAATATTTGAAACTTTCACAAATTGCACTATATTTATCAACTAATGTTACTATATAGCTTTCCGGATATTTTGGTAGTTGTATAGTTACAGGCCACATATGTTTTAATATTATATCTTCTTCCTTTGGAGATAAATCAAAAAGTTCTTTTGAATTTTCTAATGCGGTTTTTGGATGTGTAAATGCATGAAGTCCTTTTCTTTCATTTTCTTTATATCTCCAATCATAAAGGAATAAATCATGTAACATAGCTGCTCTAGCAACTGATTTATAATCTAATTTTAATTTTTTGCATATTTTATAGCTAATAAATGAAACATTAAAACAATGTGCAAAACATGAGGTTTCATAGTGCTGTCTATATAATTTCATTTCTTGAACTGTTGGATTTTGCATAATATCATGGATTATTAATTTAAATTCATTAAGTTTGTTTTCTTTGGACAAGATAATGTACTCCTTTCTGACTTTGTATATTTATATTATATTATATATTTGTGAAAAAGGAAATAGTATTTTACCTATTATATAATTTTAAATGTAAATTATTACAGTAAACAATATAAATTCGGAAAACAAAACTTTTGTTTTTGTTTTTATTGACTTTAGGTATGCTTTAATGATACAATAGTTATAGTGATTTTGTTGCTAAAGGGGTGATATTATGCATACTTGTGAATTTACTAAAAAAGCACTTGAAGAACAAATCGTAGAATTAAATAAAGTATTAAAAGAATTACAGTATAATCAAACAGAGGAAATAATTTTGTTACAAAAAAATCATGCTACAAATATGAAGAAATTAGACAAACTACAAGAATACAACAAAATATCTGATATGACTAATCAATTATTTGAAAAAAGACTATCAGGTTTAGAAAATGCTATTAAACAATTAAATAACAGTATTGGTGCTTAAAAAATTTTTATAACAAAAGATAAATATTTTTAATAGATAATTCATTACTTTTGCAATTTTATAATTGAAAAAGTAGTGAATTGATTTTTTTAAAACACAAATCACTATAAAAATATTGTAAAAATAACTTTAATATGATATAAAATATAAAAAAGAAAAGAGCAGAAATATGAAAAATATAAAAGATTATGATTTAAAAGATTTAGAAATAGAATTCGAAAAAATAGGTGAAAAAAAGTATAGAGCAGGACAAGTTTTTCATTGGTTATATGTAGAAAAAGTTAAAAGTTTTGATGAAATGACAAATTTATCTTTGGAATTGCGTGAAAAATTAAAATCAAACTATACTATGTGTAATTATAAAATATTGAAAAAACAAGAATCATCAGATGGTACCAAAAAGTATTTATTTGATGTACTTGATGGAAATGCTATTGAAACAGTATTAATGCAATATCATCATGGAAAAACAGTATGTGTTTCAACACAAATTGGTTGTAAAATGGGGTGTAAATTTTGTGCATCAACAGGAATCAATTTTATAAGAAATTTGACAGCAGGAGAAATTGTAGAACAAATATTAGCAGTTGAACAAGATATTGATGATAAAATTTCTAATATAGTATATATGGGTATAGGTGAGCCTTTAGACAATTATGATAATGTAATTAAATCTATACGAATATTAAATAATCAAAAAGGTTTAAATATAGGAGCAAGACATATTAGTGTTTCAACTAGTGGATTAGTTCCAAGAATATATGATTTAGCTAATGAAAATATACAATGTACATTATCTATTTCGTTGCATGCAACGAATGATGAAAAAAGAAGTAAGATGATGCCTGTAAATAATGTATATAATATTTCACAGTTGTTAGAAGCATGTAAAGAATATATTAAAATTACTAATAGAAGAATATCATTTGAATATGCATTAGCTAAGGACAATAATGATAATTTGGAAGATGCGAAAGAATTATCTAAATTATTAAAGGGTATGTTATGTCATGTAAATTTAATACCAATTAACAAAATAGAAAATGGAACATTTGTAAAAAGCACTAATGAAAATATAATAAAATTTAGAGATTATTTAAATGAAAAAGGTATTGTGGCAACAATAAGAAGAGAGTTAGGCTCAGATATAGATGCGGCTTGTGGTCAATTAAGAAGAAAAAATTTAAAATAGTCAAAATAAGATTGTAAAAAATATAATTATAATATAAAATATAGTTGTAAAAAATACTTAAAAAAATAGTATATAAATATATATAAACAAAGGAATAGTAAAAGGAGGATATATGAAAGCTTTTGCAAAGTCAGATGTTGGTAAAGTACGCGAAATGAATCAAGATTATTTTTATATATCAAAACCAGAAGAAAAAGTTCAATTATATATTGTGGCTGATGGAATGGGAGGATATAAAGGTGGGGAAATAGCAAGTAAATTAGCTGTTGAAACATCTAAAAGATACATATTAAATAATTTTGATTCAATAGAGAGTAATGATAAAGAAGAAATATTAAAATTAATAAAAAGTGCTATAGAGTATGCTAATTTAGTTGTATATGAAAAATCAAAAGAAAATAAAGAATTAGAAAATATGGGTACAACAATAGATGTATGTTTAATATTAGGAAATAAAGTATATATAGGTCATGTGGGAGATAGTAGAGTATATAGAAAAAGAAAAGACTTTTTCAGAAAGTTAACAACAGATCATAGTTATGTACAAAAATTAGTATCAGATGGAACAATAACAAGAGAAGAGGCATATAATCATCCTAAAAAAAATATGCTTATAAAAGCATTAGGTTGTTCAACTTTTGTAGAACCAGATGTAATGGTAAAAGGTTTTCTTAAAGATGATATATTATTAATGTGTTCTGATGGATTAACAAATATGTTAAAAGATGATGAAATAGTAAAAATAATTAATGAAAATCCGATTGAAGCTTGTAATAATCTTGTATCTAAAGCAAACGAAAATGGTGGATATGACAATATTACAGCTGTAATTATATTATAAGGAGAGAATTATATATGAATTTAGAAGGAAAAATAATAGGAAACAGATATGAAATTATCGAAAAAATAGGAAATGGTGGCATGGCCACAGTATATAAAGCTAGATGTACTATTCTTAATAGATATGTGGCTGTTAAAGTATTAAGAGAAGAATTTACAACAGATGAAGAATTTATAAAAAGATTTAATACAGAAGCTCAAGCTGCCGCAAGTTTAACACATCCTAATATAGTTTCAGTTTTTGATGTAGGTCAAGAATATAATATATATTATATAGTAATGGAATTAATACAAGGAAAAACATTAAAACAAATTATAGCAGAAGAAGGTGCACTTCCATGGAAGTGGTCTGTAAACATAGCAATACAAATATGTTCTGCATTAGAAGTAGCACATAAAAATGGAATAGTTCATAGAGATATAAAACCACATAATATAATTATTACAGAAGATGGGATAGCAAAAGTTGCAGATTTTGGAATAGCAAAAGCAGTGTCAAACTCAACTATAACAGCATTTGGAACAACAATAGGATCAGTGCACTATTTCTCACCAGAACATGCAAGAGGTGGATATACAGATGCAAAATCAGATTTATATTCTCTAGGTGTAGTAATGTATGAAATGGTAACAGGTAAAGTACCTTTTGATGCAGATACTCCAGTATCTGTTGCATTAAAACATATGCAAGAAGAACCTGTGGAACCAATAAAATTAAATTCAAGAATTCCGGTAGCTGTGAATCAAATTATTTTAAAAGCAATGAAAAAAGATGCAAGTTTAAGATATGCATCTGCAACTGAAATGATAAAAGATTTAAGTTTAGCATTAAAGAATCCATCAGGAAAATTCGTACAAGAAAAGAATACTAATGATTTTACTAGAGTAATTCCAACAATTTCAGAAAATATGGTAAATCAAAAGCAATATAAAGAAAATTCAGGTAGAAATACTAAGAAAAATGAACCAGAAAAAACAGGACTTGCTAAATATTTAGAAGAAAATCCAAAAATGAAAAAAGTCATATATATAGGTGTTCCAATACTAGTTGTGATATTATGCATATTAATATTTTGGGGAAGTCTAACAATAACACAAAAAATATTTGGAACAGGAACAGAACAATCATCAGGAATATCTTTAATTAGTGTAGAAAATGTAACTATTGATGAAGCAAAATCTAAATTAGATGCAGCTGGCATAAAATATGATATTGAAGAAGTATACAATAAAGATATTGAAGCTGGAAAAGTTATTTCACAAAAACCAGCACCAGGAACAAATTATGACGTGACAAAAAATAGTCCCGTAAAATTAACTGTAAGCAAAGGTGCTAAAATAGTAAAAATGCCGAAAGTAAAAGGAAAAAAATATGAAGAGGCTGTAGAAGAATTAGAAAAAGTAGAATTAATACCAGAAAGAATAGATGAAACAAGTCAAACAGTTGAAGAAGGAATAGTTACTAAACAAGATATTACAGAGGGAAAAGAAGTAAATGCAGGTGAAACTGTAAAAATATATGTAAGTATAGGAACTGGACTTGAAAAAGTAAGCATACCTTCTGTAACTGATATGGATATAGAACAAGCTAAAAAAATGCTTACAGAGAAAAAAATAGAAGTAAATATTACATATCAAGAAGATACTAACAAATCTAATGGTATAGTTTTAAAACAAAGCCTAGAAGTTGGAAGTGTTGTAGATGAAGGAACAGCTATAACATTAACTGTAAATAAAATACAAGAAATAAAAGAAGGTACTGTTAATGTAAATGTAAAATCATTAACAGGATATAAACCAGAAAAAGATGAAACTGGAGCAATAAAAAAACCAGATGATGTAGTTATAAGAGTAACTGTTGATGATGAAAATGTATATAAACAAAGTGTTTCAGAAGATACAGAAAATATAAATGTAACTATTAAAGGAAAAGGTGTAGTAACAGTAAAAGTTTATGTAGATGAAGTAAGAAAAGAAAATGCGCAAATTGATTTAAATGGTTCTAATACAATTTTGGATGTTAAATAACCCCATTCATTTATAGTTTAAGGAGAATGTATGTCAAAGGGATTAATTGTAAGTAATGTATCAAATATATATGAAGTAGAAGATAGTAAAAGTTCTAATATAATTAAATGTATTCCAAGAGGAAAATTCAAAAAAGATGATATTATTCCTGCAGTAGGAGATATTGTTGAATTTGAATATCAAACACAAACAGATGGTATTATTAATGAAATTCATGAAAGAAAAAATTATATTAAAAGACCTAAAATGTCAAATATAACTCAAATGATTTTTGTACTATCTATGAAAATGCCAAAACCAGATTTGTTATTATTAGATAAACAATTAGCATTTGCTGAATATAACAATATAAAATCTACAATTTGTTTAAATAAGATAGATTTGGAAAAAGATGATATTATAGATAATATATATAATATCTATAAAAAAATCGGATATACAGTTATAAAAACAAATGCTAAATCTGGTGAAGGGATAGATGAGGTACGTAAATGTTTAAAAAACAATATTACAGCATTTTCTGGTAATTCAGGTGTTGGAAAATCAACATTAATTAACAATATTTTTAAAGATACCTTAACAACAGAAGGGGAAGTAAGTAATAAAAATAAACGTGGAAAAAATACTACAACAGCAATTAAATTATATAAAATAGATAATGATTCATATATAGCAGATACACCAGGTTTTTCTACATTTGATATATATGAAATAAAAAGTGAAGAATTATGTAAATATTTTATAGAATTGGCTGAATATATGCAAAATTGTGAGTTTATAGGATGCACGCATATAAAAGAAGAAAAATGTGGAATAAAAAAGGCTGTTCAGGAAAATAAAATAAGTAAACAAAGATATGACACGTACTGTAAATTATATAATGAATTAAAGGAAAAGGAGTTACACAAATGGTAGAAATATCAACTTCATTATTAAGTGTAGAAAAAGATAAAATAATTAAAACAATCTATAATTTAGAAACAGCTAAAACAGATTATTTTCATATAGATGTTATGGATGGTATTTTTGTAGAAAGCAATACTACAGAAAAAATGATAGAGTATTGTGATTATTTAAATAGTATTACAAATATACCATTAGATATTCATTTAATGGTTAAGGATATAAAAAAATACATAGACATGTTTGTACCATATAATCCAAATATAATAACAATACACTATGAATCTGTTACAAATAAAGATGAATTATTAGATATGTTAGATTATATTAAATTAAATAATTGCAAGGCAGGAATAGCTATAAAACCAGATACAGATATTAATAAAATATATGATATATTGAAAAATGTACATTTAGTTTTAATAATGACTGTTGAGCCAGGAAAAAGTGGACAAAAATTGATAGATAAAACATTAGAAAAAATAAAAGAAATATCAGAATATATTAAAAACAATAATATAGATATTACAATAGAAGCTGATGGTGGTATTAATATGCAAAATATAGAATTGTTAAAAGAAGCGGGAACAGAAATTGTTGTATCTGGAACAGGAATAATTAACACTAATGATTATAAAGAAACGATAAAAAATATGAAACTTAATTAAAAATGTAAAACGGAAAAAAATAAGAAGTGCAAAATATAAAAAAATATCATGTAAAACAAATTTTAATAATAAAATCAATTTACATGATATTTTTTATATTTATAAACAATATTAATATTACTAATATTATTGATTAAAAATTGTGTATTAATTTAAAAATATAAAATTATATTTAAGAATTTGGATTATGTAATAAATCAAGTACTTTTGGATAAATTTTCTCAGCATTATTCTTCCAATTATCTACAAATTCTTTTGCTTGTTCACGTGAATATGCAAAGGTTTTTATTTCAAATACAATTTCATTATTTTCTACTATCTTACAATTAATAATATAATTATTTTCGTTTCTAGGAGTATATTCAGCAATAATAGAATGTTCTTCTTCAACTGTTTCTAAAGTGTTTTTTAAATTTGTATCTACTTTTAATTTTATTATGCCTGGTAAAATATCTAATGTAAGGTCTAATGTATTTTTACCATGTTCTGTTAATTCATAAACTACTTGTGTTTCTTTATTATAAGAAATTATAAAATTAGTGTCTATTAAATCTAATAGAAATTGTTGAAAGTAAAAATAATTCATATCAACAGCTGTTAATACTAATTTGTAAAGATTATCATTTGTTATAGGCTTATGTGTTTGATCTAAAATATATAAAATTAGAACTTTATTTTCTGCTAAAGTTTCATTATCTGTATTTATTTTCAAGGTTTTCATCTCCTATTTGTAAAATTCATTATGAGGATTATAGCATAGTTTTTTGGCTTTTTCAATAGTTTTAAGAACGGGATTAATAAAGGGAAAAATAACCTGATTGATAATTGTTGAAGAAGTGTGATTGCTAATAGGTTGTAGTTTAATACTTTTGCTTGACCATTTTGAAAGGAAGTAGTAGAATAGAAAAAAATAAAAAAGGAGAAACATGTATGCGTATTAGATTTAAACCATGGGCCAGACCAGAATTAGAGGCTAGTAAATTTTATATAGATAATCCTGAGGAATATAAAGGAAAATGGAGAACTTTATTTAATAACAATAATCCAATACATTTGGAATTAGGTTGCGGGAAAGGCGGATTCATATCACAGTTAGCATCATCAAATTTAGATGTAAATTATATAGCAATTGATATGGTAGATGCCATGTTAGGTTTAGCTAAAAGAAATGTAGAAAAGGTCTATTCAGAAAAAGAAATTTCTATTGATAACATTTATTTAACAAGATATGATATTGAAAGAATTTTAATGATTATGGATGAAAATGACAAAATAGATAGAATATATATTAATTTTTGTAATCCTTGGCCTCGCGGAAAACATAGAAAAAAGAGATTGACACATACAAGACAATTAGAAAAATATAAACAATTTTTGAAAGATGGTGGAGAAATATATTTTAAAACAGATGATGATGGACTTTTCAATGATAGTTTATTATATTTTGAAGAAGCTGGATTTGAAATTGAAGACAAGACTTTTGATTTAGCAAATAATGAAGAATTTTGGAATAATATTGAAACCGAACATGAAAAAATGTTTAAAGATGAAGGAATAAAAATTAAAGCAGCAAAAGTTAAAAAAATAAATAGAATACTATAAATTAAATTTATATATTAAGTTAAGTATATTTGTCAAAATATTGAATTAATGGAAAAAATTGGATTGTGAATTTTTGGTGAATTCTGTAGATGCGTTAAAAAGCTCAAAAAACAGTAATAAATGAAGTTAAAACAATTTTTTTTAGCAAAAAACTTCTAAAAATGCTATTGCAAAACAGGTAAATTATTGATATTATAAATATGATTATGATAATAAATTAAAAATAAAGGAAGATAGACTATGATAGAATTTAGAAATGTTAATAAAACATATGATACAGGTACTGTTGCAGTTAATAATGCTAATTTTAAAATAGATAAAGGAGAATTTGCATTTTTAGTTGGAAGTTCTGGTTCTGGTAAATCTACACTTATAAAAATGATTCTAAAAGAAGAAGAACCAACATCAGGACATATAATTATAAATGGAAAAGATACAACATTTCTTAAACCAAAAAGAGTTCCATATTTACGTAGAAGCATGGGAGTTGTTTTTCAAGATTTTAGACTTTTGCCAGATAAAACAGTATATGAGAATGTAGCATTTGCTATGCATATAGTAAAAGCTACACCAAGACATATAAGAAGACAAGTTCCAATGGTATTATCATTAGTAGGGCTAAGTGATAAATCAAAAGTGTATCCTAATGAATTGTCAGGTGGTGAGCAACAAAGAGTCGCTCTTGCTAGAGCTTTAGTAAATAATCCATCAATGCTTATTGCAGATGAACCTACAGGAAATTTGGATCCAGATACAGCTTGGGAAATAATGACCCTTTTAAATGATATTAATTTAAGAGGCACAACAATAGTTGTAGCAACACATGCGAAAGATATTGTAGATAAAATGAAAAAAAGAGTTATACAAATTGAAAAAGGTAACATTATAAGAGATGATAAAAAAGGTGGGTATAATAGTGAGATATAATTTGATTAGTTATTTAGTCGGTGATGGAATTAAAAATATAACAAAAAATAAAAAATCTACTTTTTCAGCAATAACAATTATGTTAGTAACAATGTTAACAGTTGGTATATGTTTAGTGATAGGAAAAAATGTTAATTCAATTTTAACAAATATAGAGTCAGAATATCCTTTGGAAATATATCTTAAAGATGATATTACTGTTTCAGAAAAAGAAACTTTAGAAAATAACATACGAAATATAGACTCTGTAAATCCTAATATTAAATATATAACTAAAGAAGAAGCATACCACAGAGCAACAGAAAAATTAGGTGATATTATGGTATTGGGATATACTGAAAAAGATCATCCATATCCTCCATCTTTGATAATAACATTTAAGAATTTAGATAAAGTAGATGAAATAGCAAAACAAATTGAGCAGTTTGATAATGTTATTGGTACAACACGTGAAGAACAAAGCGATTATACAAAAACATTAACAGCTTTTGACAGAAATGTTAATATTGTATTAATTGTATTAGGTGGAGCATTAATTGTTTTCTCTATGGTAATAATAGGAAATACAATAAAATTAACTGTACATGCAAGAAGAAAAGAAATATCTATAATGAAATATGTTGGTGCAACTAATAATTTTATTAGAGCTCCGTTTATAGTTGAAGGTGTAATAATAGGAGTGATATCATCATTAATATCATTAATTATTTTATCTGGATTATATGTTTGGTTAAAAAACAATGTAATAGGAAATGGTTTAGAAAGTTGGCTTAAAGGGTTAGGAATAAGTAGTGGAATACAATTATTAGATTTTAGTCAAATGTTTACAGAAGTAACAATTATATTTTTAGTATTAGGAATAGGAATAGGCGTATTAGGAAGTATGCTATCTATGAAAAAATATTTAAAAGTTTAAGAAACAAAAGGAGAAGATTAAAATGATGAAAAAAATTTTATTATCAGTATTTGTAATAATAATAGCTTGTACAGGAAGTCTAGCTGTTTTTGCTGAAACTAGTTCAGACTATCACAATCAATATTTAAAAAAGAAACAAGAAGCAAATCAGACACAAGAACAGATAGATAATGTAGAACAACAAATAGATAAAGTATTACAAGAGGTTGTTGATTTAAACAATTCTATACTTGAATATCAAACTCAAATAGATAAGTTAAATGAACAATTAGATGCTTTAGAAACTTCAATTTCTGAAAAGGAAAAAGATTTAGAAGAAAAAAAGAAGATATTAGAAGAAAGATTAGTTACCATGTATATGAAAAAAGAAAAAACTTTTTTAGATGTGGTACTTTCTGGAAATTTAATGAACTTTATATCAAATCAAAAATTAATAGAACAAGCAGCAAATTATGATAATAAATTAATAACAGAAGTACAAGAATTAAAAACATCATTGGAAAACGAAAAAAACGAGATAGAGAAGATTAAAAAGGAAAAAACACAAAAAGCAAAAGAACTTGAAAGTTTAAAAAGTGAGAAACAAACTAAAGCAGCTAATTTATCAGAAGAACAAAAACAATTAGAGGAAAAATTAGCATCACAAAAAGCAGCATCTGAAGAATTTGCTAAAAAAGAAAGAGCAGCAAAAGCAAAAGAAGATGCAGAAAGAAAAGCAGCACAATCAAACTCAAACAAATCAGGTTCAACAAATGCTTCACCATCAATATCTAATCCATATAGTGGTGGAAAATTAAATTGGCCTTGCCCTTCAAGTAGCAGAATAACTTGTAATTATGGTTCTAGATACATATTTGGATACAGAGAGTTTCATACAGGACTTGATATAGGTGCATCAATAGGCACAAACATAGTTGCAGCAGAAAGTGGAACTGTAATATATACTCAAACAGGATATTCACAAAATCTAAATGCTTATGGTATGGCAAGTTATGGTAATATGATAATTATTTCACATGGAAATGGATTAACAACAAGATATGCACATTGTAATAATGTATATGTTTCAGTAGGACAATCAGTATCAAGAGGTCAAGTTATTGGAGCAGTTGGAACAACAGGATGTTCAACAGGACCTCATGTACATTTTGAAGTAAGAGAAAATGGGTCACATAAAAACCCTCTAAATTATTTATAAAAGGGATTAAAAAGAGGCAGAAAAACAAACTGCCTTTTTTTATTGATATAAACTTTTACAAGTACAGTTAATAAAATTAATATAAGAATAAAAATAAATTTGAATAATATAATATTATATATGAAAGGAAATTAATATGAAAGAAAAAAACAAGAATAGTTTTCTAAAAAATTTTATGCTAGTAATTATAACAGCATTAATTACTTGTATACTAACTACAATAGTAGTATATAATGCTGCTATTGCACCAAAAACAATACAATCTGATAATGTTATAAGTAATATAGCAAATGGAATAATAACATCTTTAAAAGGAAAAGAAGAACAAGTATCTTTAGAACAAAAAACATCAGATATAAAAAAGAAATTAGAAGAAATATATATAGGTGACATTGATGAGAAAAAGATGATAGATGGAGCTTTAGAAGGTTATGTAGCAGCATTAGGTGATGAATATACTGAATATCTAACAGAAGAAGAAGTAACATCTATAATGGAAGATGTAAATGGAGCATATGTAGGAGTTGGATTATATATAACACAAAATGTAGAATCTAATGAAATATTAGTAATAGGTGTAATAGAAGACTCACCTGCAAATAAAGCAGGAATTTTAGTTGGAGATGTTGTAAAAAAAGTTGATGATACAGAATATACAGGAGAACAATTAACACAAGCTTCAAATAAAATGAAAGGAGTGGAAGGAACTAAAGTAAAAGTAACAGTTAAAAGAAATGATAAAGAAATAGATTTTGATATTACAAGAGAAAAAATCAAATTTAAATGTGTTAAATCAGAAAAATTAGAAAATAATGTGGGATATATAAAAATTAGTTCTTTTGATGGAGGATGTGCCTCAGATTTTGAGAAAGCATATAAAGAGTTAGAAACACAAGGAATACAATCACTAGTAATAGATCTTAGAAATAATGGTGGAGGATTAGTTGATGAATCATTAAAAATTGCAGAATTAATAGTTCCTAAAGGTTCTAAAATGTTAATTACAAAAGATAAAAACGAAAATGAAGATATATCTGTCTCTAAAAAAGATCCAATTATAAAAATGCCAATAGCGATACTAGTTAATGGATATACTGCAAGTGCTTCAGAAATATTAACTGCTGCAATAAGGGAAAATACTGATGTCAAAGTTGTAGGAACACAAACATATGGAAAAGGTATTATACAAGGTATTTTTATGTTTAACGATCAAAAAACTGGAATGAAAATAACAATGCAAGAGTATTTCACACCTAACCATAATAAGTTGCACAAAATAGGTATAAAACCTGATATTGAATTAGAATTGCCTGAGGAATGGAAAGGACACTTGAATGTTGATAGAAATGCTGATAATCAGTTAAATAAGGCTTTGGAAATTTTGAAATAGTATTTGATTGAAATGGCATTTGATTGATTATTTTTAAATAAGATTTAATTGATTTGATTTACTTTTATAGAGAAACAAGAGGAAAATGATAAATCTAAAAATTTTTGAGAATATAATCTTCAGAAATTGTTAAATTTATCATTTTCTTTTCAAATTAAGAATAAAAAGCAAAAAAATAGATGAAAATTTTGAAAGAAATGTAGGAGTACCAAGGACTTCAGAAAAAAATCAAAAAAATGTTGAAAAATTTTAAAAAAGTTATTGACAATTAATCTAAAATTTAGTATACTAAACAAGTCGAAGGAAATGGGCGCATAGCTCAGCTGGGAGAGCATCTGCCTTACAAGCAGGAGGTCATAGGTTCGAGCCCTATTGCGCCCACCATTTTCTTAATAAAAAAATTAGGAAACTAATTTTTTTATTTTTACGGCCTGGTAGTTCAGTTGGTTAGAACGCTAGCCTGTCACGCTAGAGGTCGACGGTTCGAGCCCGTTCCAGGTCGCCATTTTTATTTTGGTGACTTTTTTAAAAGCAAAATAAAAAATATTAAAGGCTTTATAGCTCAGTTGGTAGAGCAAGGGACTGAAAATCCCTGTGTCCCTGGTTCGATTCCAGGTGAAGCCACCAAACAAAAATCGTTATATCTTTTGATATAACGATTTTTAATTGTAAGTGTTGTAAAAAATATTTGTATTTGCTATAATTTTATATATAGTATAAAAATTTATGTTATTTTAGGAGAGATAATGGATATAAAAAAAATAAATGAAGTAAACAAAAAAGATGAAGTAAATTATAAAAATAAACCCAGAGAAGAATTTCGTAGAATATTAAAATACACAGATTATGAAAAGCCAGAATATATAATAAATATAATGAAATTATTAAAAGATTCAAATGAAGTGCAAGATATGTTTAATGAATTATTCGAAAAAGATGAAGATAATAGTCGTATGACGCAAATATTTATTAGAATGGAAAAATCGTTAGATGCTTTGCTAAAAGAAAAAAATTATGAAGAGATAAAAGATTTTATAAAAATATATACAAAAGCTAAATATAACAAAAAAATAAATGCTTCATTTGCTCAAAAAATATATATGACAAGAGGAATAAAAGTAAAAAAAATAGTAACATTAATGCGTGAGCATTATATTATTGGAAGAATGGAAAATAAAATGGGTGACAAATTAAAAGAATATGCTGAACAAAATTATGATGAATTTATAGAATATATAAAAGAAATTTCGGAGTTTATTATTGGTGAAAATGAGTATTGGAACAATCGACATATGAGTTTAGAAGTTTTGCCTGAAATAATGGGAATTAAAGATATACTAAATTCTGATAATTATGTAAATATAGAATGCAAGCATGATGTGAAATCTTTGTTAAGGTATTTAAATTATCAAAAAAGAAGATGTAATAAAAAACAGAATGATATTAAAGAAAAAATTCATGAATAAAATAGTAGAATGAGGAGCTTTAATTAATTGCAAAAAGAAAAGGCTAAAACAAAAAGTTAGATAAAATATAAAGCAAAAAAACATATTTAAACCCCTTGCAATTTCTATAAAAATATGATAAAATATACACATTGCAAAAGCAACATACCTATTTCTTGGTTATAGGAAAAAACACCGCTATAACTCAGTTATAGGCAAATAAAAAAATAGGAGGTGCTATAAATGACAAAGGAAAGAAAACAAGAAATTATTAATACTTATAAAAGAGAAGAAAATGATACTGGTTCTCCAGAAGTTCAAGTAGCTCTTTTAACAGAAAGAATTAATGAACTAACAGAACATCTAAAAGTACATAAAAAAGATAATCATTCAAGAAGAGGTCTTTTAAAAATGGTAGGTGCAAGAAGAAATTTATTAAACTACTTAGCTAAAAAAGATGTTCAAAGATATAGAGATATCATTGAAAAATTAGGATTAAGAAAATAAAAAATCATTGGACGTTTTTGCGTATATAGTTAGGCTAAAACGTCCATTTTTAAATATAAAAATATTTTATTATTATGGTTTAAATCTAATTTAAAAGCAATCAAAAGCAAATAAATGAAAATTAAATAAAAAATAATACTAAATGAAACTTTTGCAATAGTAATAATAAAAGGTGTTAAAAATGCAATTTAATTGTTAGAAGTAGCTTGGATGAAAGAAATTTGTAAATATAAAAATTTCCTTCATCGAGGTTACACTAATAAATAAATTGCAAAATATAAATAATAATAAAAGGAGAGTAAAATTTATGTTTAAAATTTATGAAACAGAATTAGCTGGAAGAAAATTATCAATAGAAACAGGGAAAATTGCAGAATTAGCAAATGGAAGTGTAATGGTAAGATATGGTGAAACTGTTGTAATGGTAAATGTAACAGCTGCCAAAGAACCAAAAGAAGGAATTGATTTTTTCCCATTATCAGTAGATTATGAAGAAAAATTATATGCTGTTGGAAAAATTCCAGGAAGTTTTCAAAAAAGAGAAGGAAAACCAACAGATAAAGCAATATTAACTAGTAGAGCAATAGATAGACCAATTAGACCATTGTTCCCAAAAGATTTTAGAAATGATGTTGTAGTTGTTGCAACAGTATTATCAGTAGAACAAGACAATTCACCAGAAGTATGTGCAATGATTGGTGCTTCTTGTGCACTTTCAATTTCAGATATTCCATTCGGAGGACCAACTGCAGCTGTAAATGTTGGATATGTTAATAATGAAATAGTAATAAACCCAACAGTTGAACAAAGAGCAAATAGCAGATTAACATTAACTGTAGCAGGAACACAAGAAAAAATTACAATGATTGAAGCTGGAGCTGATGAAATACCAAATGATATAATGTTACAAGCAATAAAAACAGCACATGTTGAAATTAAGAAAATATGTGATTTTATATCAAATATAAAAGCTGAAATAGGAAAACCAAAATTTGAATATAAATCATTTGAAGTGGATGCAGATATATATGCAGAAGTTGAAAAAAATTTCAAAGATAGAATGTATGTAGATGTGCAAGCACAAGACAAAGAAGTAAGAGATGCAAATATTGATAAAATAACAGAAGATGTAATTGCATATTTCATTGAAAAATATGGTGAAGAAAAAGTAGAAGAAATGAAATCAGATATATTAGAAAGTATTCATAAACTAGAAAAATTATGTGTTAGAGAAATGATATTTGTAGAGCATAAACGTCCAGATGGAAGAAGTTTAACAGATTTAAGACCACTTTCATGTGAAGTAGGTGTTTTACCACGAGTACATGGTAGTGCAATTTTCACAAGAGGACAAACTCAAGTAATGTCAATTGTAACATTAGGAATGAAAAGTGAAGAACAAATATTAGATGGTATAGATGAAGAAGAAAGTAAAAGATATATGCATCAATATAACTTCCCTTCATACAGTGTTGGTGAAGCACGTCCATCAAGAGGACCAGGAAGAAGAGAAATTGGACATGGAGCATTAGCTGAAAAAGCATTAGTTCCAGTATTACCATCAGAAGAAGAATTTCCATATGCTATAAGAGTTGTATCAGAAGTTTTATCTTCAAATGGTTCAACATCACAAGCAAGTATATGTGGAAGTACACTTGCATTAATGGATGCAGGTGTTCCAATTAAAAAGCCAGTTGCAGGAATTTCAACAGGTTTAGTAACAAGCAAAGATGATCCATTAGATTATGTGATGCTAACAGATATTCAAGGAATAGAAGATTTCTTTGGAGACATGGACTTTAAAGTTGGTGGAACAAAAGATGGTATAACAGCAATTCAAGTAGACATTAAAACAGATGGTTTAACATATGATATTATAGAGCAAGCTTTTGAAAGAACAAAGATTGCTAGAGATTATATATTAGACGAAATTATGCTAAAACAAATAGATAAACCACGTACAGACATATCTAAATATGCACCAAGAATAATAACTACAACAATCAATGTAGATAAAATTAGAGATGTAATAGGACCTGGTGGAAAAATGATAAATAAAATAATTGATAGCACAGGTGTAAAAATAGATATTGAAGAAAATGGTCATGTTTGTATATACTCAAATGATACAGAAAGCGGTAAAAAGGCATTAAAAATGATAGAAGACATTGCTAAAGATATTGAAGTAAATGGTATTTATGATGGAGTAGTAACAAAAATAATGTCATTTGGAGCATTTGTAGATTTAGGTGGAGGAAAAGAAGGTTTACTTCATATTTCTAAAATATCAAGTAAAAGAGTTGAAAAAGTAGAAGATGTTTTATCAGTTGGAGATGAAGTTACTGTTAAGGTATATGAAATTGATTCACAAGGAAGAATTAATTTAACTATGAGAGAACTAGAATCTTCAGTGATTAATACAGAAATAGAAGAATAAAAATAAAAAAATGAAAAGGAATAGTAAATTTAAAGTAGAAAAAAATATCAATTTGAAAATTATATTAATTAATGTTTCAATAGGTTAAAAACAAATTCAGTTATATAAAGTAAATGCATTAGTCAATATTTTATAAATAATTGTCGGAAAATGTTGAAAAAATTTGGAATAATAGTATAATGAATATTGTAAGAGTTATAAAAAATCAAAGGAGAGAAAAATGGAATATTTATACATATTACAACAAGCTATGGTTTGGATAATAACTATTTATTGGATATATCAACTAGTAATAAGTTTGTGTTCATTAATAAAAGTTAAAGAAAAACCATTAGTTGAAGAAAAAGAACACAGATTTATGGCCATAATACCAGCTCATAATGAAGAGAAGGTAATATCAAATCTTGTTGAAAGTTTAAAAAATCAAAATTATAGTAAAAATTTATATGATATATATGTAATTGCAGATAATTGTACAGATGAAACAGCTCAAAAAGCCAAAGAAGCAGGTGCAATAGTATATGAAAGATTTGATGAAGAACATAAAACTAAAGGATATGCTTTAAATTGGTTTTTACAACAAAAAATAGAAGAAGATGCACCATATGATGCTTTCTGTATATTTGATGCTGATAACATAGTAGATGTCAACTTTTTAAAAGCAATGAATAAAAAACTTTGCCAAGGTGAAGATGTTGTTCAAGGATATAGAGATATAAAAAATCCATCAGATAGTTGGGTAAGTGCAGGATATGCTATTTTCTATTGGACAATGAATAGATTTTATCATTTAGCTAGATATAATTTAGGATTATCACCATTAATAAATGGTACAGGTTTTATGGTGAAATTTGATGTAGTAAAACCAGAAGGATGGAATACGAAAACACTTACAGAAGATATAGAGTTCTCATTAAAAAGAATTATTGCTGGTAAAAAATTAGGTTGGGCTACAGATGCAATTGTATATGATGAACAACCAGTAGGATTCAAACAATCTTGGTCACAAAGATCTAGATGGACAGTTGGACATATTCAATGTCTAAAAGAATACACAAAACCATTAGCAGTAGCAGTAAAAGATAATAAAACAGTGATGAATTTTGATGGATTACTATATATGTTAGGTAGTATACCTATGTTTGTATTAACACTAGTATTACTAATTTTAAATTTTGTAATATATTTAACAAATGGTATGTCAACAACAGAATTATTATGGAATGCAGTAAGATACTTAGTACCAACATTTCTATTACCAATATTTACAGGAATAATGATAATGCTAATTGATAAAAAACCAATTAAACCTATGATTAAAGGACTTTTATTATATCCATTATTTTTAGGTTCATGGTTACTAATTAATTTTAAATGTTTATTTAAAAGAGATACAAAATGGGAGAAAATAGAACATAATATTGACAAATCAATAGAAGATATGAATAAATAGTATATTAAATATTAAAATAAAAACAAATAAAATTTAAATAAAAAGTATTTGAATAATGGATTCGAATGCTTTTTATTGTATCAAAGGAAAAAGAAAAAGCATAGAATATATAAGGTGATTAATATGTTAAAAACGATAAAGGATTTATATTATGATGCTAAAAATATTATGAATAAAGATCCTGCGGCTAGAAATTTATTAGAGGTAATTATATTATATCCAGGTTTTCATATTCTAATAGTTTATAAAATATCGCATTTCTTTTATAAAATAAAACTCTTTTTTATAGCAAGACTAATTTCACAATTAGGAAGAAGTTTTACCGGAATAGAAATACATCCAGGTGCAATAATTGGGAAAAATTTGTTTATAGACCATGGAATGGGAATTGTTATAGGTGAAACAGCTGAAATTGGTGATAATTGTACAATATATCATCAAGTAACATTAGGAGGAACAGGAAAGGACAAATATAAAAGACACCCAACAGTAGGAAATAATGTAATGATAGGTGCAGGTGCTAAAGTTTTAGGACCAATCAAAATAGGTAATAATGTAAAAATAGGAGCAGGTGCGGTAGTTTTAAAATCAACACCTGACAATGTAACAATTGTTGGTGTGCCAACAGATAGAGTGATTCGAAAAGGTGTAACATACGAAAAAAATATAAATTAGAATTAAAACAAGCAGGAATATAAAATTAAAAAATAGCAAAGGAGACAAACAATGATACCCAGCAACTGGAATAAAGAAACGTATCAATATTTCATAAAATATCTAATAAGCATAAAAGATGAAGAATACAAAAAATTTCATAGTTCACTATGTTTAAACTGTAAATATGAAATCTTAGGAATTAGATTACCACATATGCGCAAAATAGCAAAAGAAATATCAAAAACTAACATAGAAGAATTTTTGAAATTTGCACAAGATAATTACTATGAAGAAGTTATGATACAAGGCCTTGTTATTTCTCATATAAAAGATGAGAAGGTGTTTTATAGATACTTCAAGGAACATATAAAGAAAATTGATAATTGGGCGTTATGTGATACATTTTGTAATTCAATAAAAATAGTTAATAAATATGAAGGAAAATATTTTAATGAATCAATAAAATTAGCTTTAAGCCAACAGGAATTTATATCTCGTGTAGGAATTGTTACAATACTTAGTCATTTTGTGGAAAAAGAGTATTTAAATACAATATTTGAAACATTAAATAAAATACAATCAGAAAAATATTATATAAATATGGCAGAAGCATGGCTTGTATGTGAAATGTACATTAAATTTCCAATTGAAACACTTGGTTTTATAAAAGATAATAAGATGAATATATTTACTCATAATAAATCAATTAGCAAAATTAGAGATTCATATCGTGTTAGTAAAGATGAAAAAGAATTTTTAAATACATTAAAAAAATAGCAAAAGAGAAGTGTTAAAAAATTTAAAAAGATTAAAAATATGTATAAAAAACATGAATAATAGAAAGGAGCAATTGCACATATGTTATATCCAAAATTTTTACAAAAAGGGAATATAATAGGAGTTCCAGCACCATCAAGTGGTGCATATAATGAGTTATATGTAAATAGATTTGAAAATGCAAAATTAAATTTACAAAAAATGGGATACAATTGTATTTTATCAAAAAATATATTTGCAAATACAAAGGCAAGAAGTGCACCTGCTAAAATAAGGGCAGATGAAATAAATGAGATGTTTGGAAACAAAGATATAAATTTTATAATGTGTGCAGCTGGAGGAGAATTTTTGGTCGAAATATTGCCATATGTGAATTTTAATAAATTAATTGAGAATCCAAAATTTATACAAGGTTTTTCAGACCCAACAGGCTTGTTATTTCCAATAACAACAAAATATGATATAGCAACAATATACGGAAATAATTTTGGAGAATATGGTGCAGAAGTATATGATAGAAGTGTTATTGAAAATTTAGAAATATTACAAGGAAACTTAATAGAACAACAAAGTTATGAATTATATGAAAATGAAAGAGCAGAAAGAATAACAGGTTTAGAAGGTTATAATTTTACCACTAAAGTTGAATGGAAGGTATTAGATAATAAAAAAGCAAATATAACAGGTAGAATTATAGGAGGATGTTTAGATATAATTTCAGAACTTGCAGGTACAAAGTATGATGGAACAAAACAGTTTAATGAAAAATACAAAGAAGATGGTATTATATGGTATTTTGATAATTGTGAATTATCAAAAGAAGAACTTATTCGTACACTATGGAAGTTAAATGAACTTGGATATTTTAAATATACTAAAGGTATCATATTTGGTAGAAATGGAGCAGAAATTTCTTGCTTAGATTATACTATGGAAGAAGCACTTAAGGATAGTGTTATTTATGAATTAAAAATTCCTATAATTTATGATGCAGATGTGTCACATAAAGGACCTTGTTTTACAATTATAAATGGTGCAATAGCTAGTATAAAATGTGAAAATGAAAAAGGAAGCATAAGATTTAAACTTGTATACTAGTTGACAATAATTCCAAAATATGCTAATATAAAAACATATTAAGAGTATACCTAGAGTAAAATCGAGCGGTATAAAAGTGCAATAGCACTTACACAGAAACAGGATAAACAATCCTTGCGGAGGAGTCTTAAATGATTTCTTTGCAAGGATTGTTTACATTTGTTTAACACATAAAGGGGGAATTTTTATGAATGCAATAGAAGTAAATAATTTAACAAAACAGTTTAAAATCAAAGAAAAGGAAAAAGGTCTAAAAGGAAGCATAAAATCAATGTTTAATCCAAAATATAAAACAGTAGAAGCGGTAAACGACATTAGTTTTAATGTAGAAAAAGGAGAAATACTTGCTTTTATAGGACCGAATGGAGCTGGAAAATCAACTACAATAAAAATGCTTACAGGAATTTTATATCCTACTAATGGAAATATTAATATATTAGGAATAAATCCAAGTAAAAATAGAAAACAATTGGCATATAAAATAGGAACAGTTTTTGGACAAAAAGAACAATTATGGACACACCTAACACCATATGATAATTTCAAATTTTTTGGCGCAATTTATGATTTAAAAGATAGTGTAATCGAAAAAAGAATAGAAGAATTAATTGTAATGTTTGAATTACAAGATTTTATAAATAGACCAGTTAGAAATTTATCATTAGGTCAAAGAATTAGGTGTGAAATAGCAGCTTCACTAATACATAAACCAGAAATTTTATTTTTAGATGAACCAACAATAGGGCTTGACCCAGTTGTTAAAGAAAATATAAGAGAATTAATTAAAAGAATGAACAAAGAATATAAAACAACAATATTTTTAACAAGTCATGATGTTGGAGATATAGAAAAATTATGCAAAAGGGTTATTATAGTAAATCACGGAAAAATAATTTTAGATGATTCTATGAATAATTTAAAATACAATTATTTAAATAAAAAAATAATTGAGGTAAAAATGAAGGAAAAAATAAATTTAAAAAGTGAAGATGGAATAACTGTTTTAAAAGCAAAAGATTATAATATAAAACTAGAAGTAGATTGCACTAAGAAAAATATATCAGATGTTATTAAATTATTAGATACAGATAAAATTATAGATATAAATATTTCTAATATACCATTAGAAGATATTATTACCAATATTTATAAAGGATAGGAGTTGATATAATGAAAAAATATTTACATATATATACAACTACTCTAATCGAGTCAGTTCAATATATCTCAAGTGTATTTATAAGTTTTATTTCTTTTTCAGTAATAATATATGTTTTCATAAATCTATGGCAATACATATATCAAGATCCTAATCAGTTAATTAATGGATATTCAGTAAATCAAATGATTTGGTATGTTCTTATCACTGAAATTTTATGGTGCGGAACAAAAAACAGAACATTATTAAATCAAATTAGTCAAGATATAAAAACAGGAAATATAGCATACAACATAAATAAACCATACAATTATATATCATATATCATATCAAGAAATTTCGGAGAGATAACAATAAAATTTATTTTGTTTATAATATTTGGAATTATAGTAGGTGTAACATTTATTGGAAAAATACCAGGTTTTCAATTAAAAAATATTCCGCTAATACTTATTTCAGTAGTATTAGGAGTAACAATAAATGCATTATTAAGAATGATAATAAGTATAATATCATTTTGGATTGAAGATTCAAGACCATTTCAGTGGATTTATGACAAATTGATTTTAATATTAGGAACCATTTTCCCAATAGAGATGTTTCCTGTATGGCTACAGCCAGTGATAAAAATTACACCAGTATATGTTATTACATATGGACCAGCTAAATTGATAATTGATTTTAGTGTTGAGATGTTTTCTAAAATTATAGTAGCACAGGTAATTTATTTACTAATATGCAGTGCAATATTAATGTTTTTATATAATAGAGGAGTGAAAAAATTAAATATAAATGGGGGATGAGAATGAAGAATAAAATAGTTAATCAGCTAAAATTAGTAAAACTATCAATAAAATATAATATAATGAAACAAATGACAAATAAAGTAACTTTTATAACAAATATAATTTTCATGATTTTAAATGATGCAAGTTTTATTATTCAATGGCTAATACTGTTTAATATAAAAGAAGATTTTGGAGGATATACAATAAATAATGTATTAATTTTATGGGCACTGTGTGCAACAATTTATGGAATAGCACATTTATTTTTTGAAAAAGCATTTACATTATCAGATTTAATAATAACTGGAAAACTTGATTCATTTTTGGTACAGCCTAAAAACGTTCTTATAAGTGTAATTACATCTAATTCAAGTATTTCAGCAATTGGAGATATTTTATATGGATTTATAATTATATTATTTTGTAAAATTTCAGTAATACAGTTTTTACTGTTTGCAATATTTTCAATTACAGGATGTTTAATATTAACAAGTTTTACAATAATTTTAAGTTGTTTATCTTTTAAATTTGTGAAAGGTGATGTTATAGTAGATGCCTTAACTGGTGCAATAATTAGTTTTGGAACTTATCCAGATACAATATTTAAAAAATCTGTTAAATTAATTTTTTATACAATAATACCAGTTGGAATAATAAGTTATATGCCAGCACATACAATTTTTAATTTTAATATTTGGAGTTTTTTGATTTTAATTATAATCACCATTTTTAGTGTTATTTTGGCATTTTGGATATTTAATAAAGGATTAAGAAGTTATTCTTCAAGTAATTTGATGGAGTCTAGGAGTTAAAAGTAGTTAGAGTAGGCAAAATAAAATATATTAAAATGGAGTGGATGCGCAGTTTGGAAGCGTAAGCACATATACACATATTTACATACTAAAACAACCAGCAAAGGAACGGAATTTTAATATATTTTATTCTTGCCAGCTAATTTTATGGAATAAATTATAACAAAAATATGTTGTAACTTTAAAATATGTGTTATAATACAAATTAAATAAAGAATAAAGGAGAGAAGAAAATGAAAAAAATATCAAATATCTTATGGGGATTAGTATTTATTATACTAGGAATTATATTATTATTAAATGCTCTAGAAATAACAAACATTAATTTATTTTTTAATGGATGGTGGACTTTATTTATAATAATTCCATGTTTTATAGATTTATTTAGAGAAGGAGATAAATCAGGAAATTTAATTGGAATAATAGTAGGCCTTTTATTATTTGCAGGTTGTCAAGATGCTTTTGATTGGAAAATAGTATTCCCAATAGTATTATTATCAATAGGAGTAATATTTATTTTTAGAGCATTTATAAACAATGAATTGAAAAAACAAATAAAAAATATAAATAAAAATCAAAAATCAACAGAAGGGTATACTGCAGTATTTGCTGGGCAGGATGTTAAATTTGATAATCAAGAATTTAAGGGAACAAATTTAACAGCAATTTTTGGTGGAGTAGAGTGTGATTTAAGAAATTCTATTATAAATTCAGATTGTGTAATAAATACAAATTCAATTTTTGGAGGAATAGATATAAAAGTGCCTTCATATGTAAAAGTAAAAGTTAGTTCAACACCTATTTTGGGAGGAATTTCAAATAGTGCAGAACAAAATGTAACAGAAGATTCCCCTACTATTTATATAAATGGATTATGTGTGTTTGGTGGAGTTGATGTTAAATAAAAATTAAAAAAACGCATAAAAGTATTGAAATAACTAATTAAAAATATTATAATAATAACAATAAAATTTAATTATGCTTTAAAAAGATTCCTAGTAGTAATTTTATAGTTACAAAAAAAGAGAGAGATAATGGTAGGTGAGAATTATCAGAATATAAAATTATGAATTACAAATCTTATAGTAATTAACGTTTGCAACGAATAGCTAAAATTAAGGTATGTGTTTTTATATTATTTCTAATTGTATGATAATATAAAATATATACAAATAAAGGTGGTACCACGAGTTAAATCGTCCTTTTACTAGGGTGATTTAACTCTTTTTGAATTTTTACAATTCTAAAAAAATGATTAAATAATAAAAGCATGAAAGGAGTGTATTAGAGGTGAAAATTAATATTGTAATGGTAGAACCAGAAATACCACAAAATACAGGAAATATTGCAAGAACATGTGCGGCAACAGGTGCTAAATTACATCTTGTAAAACCATTAGGTTTTGAGATTTCAGATAAATATTTGAAAAGGGCTGGATTAGATTATTGGGATAAAGTAGATATAGAAGAACACGATTCTTTACAAGATTTTTTAGACAAATATAAGCCAAAAGAAAACAATATGTTTTATGCATCAACTAAAGCTACACATTGCTACAGTGATGTTGATTATAGCAAATTTGATGAAGTATTTATATTATTTGGAAAAGAAACAAAGGGACTACCAGAAGATTTATTACAAAAATATATTGAAAATACAATAAGAATTCCAATGAGACACAATTTAAGGTCTTTAAATTTATCTAATTCAGTAAATATTATTTTATATGAAGTTTTAAGACAAGTTGATTTTAACGGATTAGAAGAAACTAGTAAATATTTTAAATAAACAGCAAACATTAATTTTATTATAAAAATATACAGTTGTTTATTTCGCAAATAAATATAAAAACAGTAAAATAGAAAAAGGAGGAATTTAATATGACATTTTTTGAAGAATTAAAATGGAGAGGTTTGATAAAAGATATATCAAGTCCTGAATTAGAAGAAAAACTTAATAATGGAGGTATGACATTTTATATTGGAACAGACCCAACAGCAGATAGTTTACATGTTGGTCATCTATCTAGTTTTCTAATTTCTAAAAGACTAAAAAATGCAGGACATCATCCAATATTATTAGTTGGTGGTGGAACAGGTATGATAGGAGACCCAAGACCTACAACAGAAAGAGCAATGATTTCAAAAGAGCAAGTTAATCACAATTTCGAGTGCTTGAAAAAACAAACAGAGGATATTTTTGGGTTTGAAGTTGTAAATAATTATGATTGGATTAAAGATATAAATGTGTTAGATTTTCTAAGAGATTATGGAAAATTTTTTAACATTAATTACATGTTAGATAAAGATATTATAAGAAGAAGATTAGATTATGGAATTACATATACAGAATTTTCATATATGATTTTACAAGCATTAGATTTTAAATATTTACATGAAAATAAAGGGGTAACTTTACAATGTGCAGGTTCAGACCAATGGGGAAATATAACAGCAGGTATAGATTTAATAAGAAAATCTACAGGTGATGAAGTATATGCATTTACAATGCCATTAGTAACAGATTCACAAGGTAAGAAATTCGGAAAAAGTGAAGGAAATGCATTATGGTTAGATAAAACAAAAACATCAAGTTACAAATTATATCAATTCTTTATAAATGTTGAAGATTCAATGGTTATAGATTATTTGAAAATTTACACATTTTTATCTAAAGAAGAAATAGAAGAATATGAAAGAAAAAATAATGAACATCCAGAATTAAGAGAAGCACATAAAGCGTTAGCAAGAGAAATTATAACATTTCTTCATGGAAAAGAAGAATATGAAAAAGCAGTTAGATTATCAGAAAATTTATTTAATAATAAATTTAAAGAAATGTCTAAAGAAGACATAATAGAATTGTTTGGAAATCAAGATATAGTCAATGTTGAAAGTAATGTAAATATTGTAGATTTTATTACTAATATGGGAGTTGTAAAAAGTAAGAGAGAAGCTAGAGAATTTATTGGAAATGGTGCAATTTCCATAAATGGAGATAAAATTGATAATACAGAATTAATTATTACTGATGATATGTTTATTGATAAAACATATATTGTTGTAAAAAAAGGAAAGAAAAATTATTTTATAGGAAAATGTTAAAGTGTGGGTCAAATATTATTGTGAATTTAAAATAATATTTGACTTATTTAATTTGCAATATGTTATCTCATGTATATGTCAAAAATTATACTGAATTTAGTATGATTTTTGACCATATTAAAAAGCTTGACAAAAAAATAAACAAATAGTAAATTAATAAATAAGTCGAAGCGACTTATTAGAAAAAAATCTTGTTATAATTAAGGAGGTTTATTATGCAGTATTTTGAAGAAAACAAAATAAGCGTATTCACAACACAAACTACTATGAAAGTAGGAGAAAAATTCAACATCAGCTTAAGAATTTCCAATGATTTTGGCTTTGTAAATGAAGCTAGAATTATAATGAATCAACAAGGTGGGACAAATGAAAAAAATCTCAAATTAGAGTATCAATTAACTAAAGAAAATATTAGTTATTTTAATGCTAGTATTGCTTTGGAAAACACAGGAATTCATTATTTCTGTTTTAAATTGATAATCAACGGTCAAGTGAAATGGATAAAATATAACCCGGAAACAGAAAAACCATGTATGACAGAAAACGATTTTCCATATTGGCAAATTACAGTATATGAAAATAATTTTAAAGTTCCGGATTGGGCAAAAGGAAAAATTATGTACCATATCATGGTGGACAGATTTTTCAAAAGTAAAAATTACGTTCCTAAAGAAATTAAAGGTAGAATAACCAACAAATGGGGTGAGATGCCTATTTGGTATCCTGATGAAAATGGAGAATATAGTAACAATGATTTTTTTATGGGAAATTTAAAAGGAATAGAAGAAAAAATACCATATTTGAAAGAACTTGGTGTTGAAATTTTATACCTTAGTCCTATTTGTCAAAGTCAGTCGAATCACAGATACGATACAGCTGATTATGAAAATGTAGATCCATATCTTGGGACAAATTCAGATTTACAAAGTTTGTGTAATTCAGCACACAAAAGTGGAATTAAAGTTATAATAGATGCTGTTTTTAACCATACTGGAAATGATAGCAAGTATTTTAATGAATATGGAAATTATGATACAATAGGTGCTTTTCAGGGGACAAAATCACCATATTACAATTGGTATAAAAGAAAACAAAATGGAGAAATTGAATACTGGTGGGGATTCAAAAATTTACCAGTATGTAATGGAAATAATCCAGAATGGCAAAAATACATATATGGTGAAAATGGTGTTATAGACAAATGGTTTAATCTAGGAATTGATGGACTAAGACTAGATGTGGCAGATGAATTAACAGATGATTTTATAGAAAACATAAGAATTGCTGTTAAAAGAAATAAACCAGATGGATTTATTTTAGGAGAAGTTTGGGAAAATGCTGTTACAAAAGAAGGTTATGGAAAGCAAAGAACATACTTGTTAGGTAAAGGACTAGATTCTGTCATGAATTATCCATTTACAAATGCTATATTGAAATATGTTCGCTTTGGAAATTACAAATATTTGTCAAAAACTATAAAAGAAATTTTAACACAATATCCAGACGAAGCAAAATATGCACTAATGAATAGTTTATCTACACACGATATAACAAGGGCAATTACAACATTAAGTGGTAATGGAATTCAAGATAATAATTATAATTTAATTTGGAATATTCCATATGATAGACAATGGCAATTTAGAAATGATAAACTTGATGAACAAACATATAATCAAGGAAAACAATTACTAAAAATAGCTACTGTAATTCAATATTTTTTACCAGGAAATCCATGTATATTCTATGGAGATGAAGTAGGATTGTATGGTTATAAAGATCCATTTAATAGGAAGTGCTTTCCATGGAATAAAATTGATGATGAATTATATAAATTTTTCTCGGATCTTGGAAGAATAAGAAATCAATATAAATTTCTAAAAACAGCAAATGCAAAAATATTAGAAGCTAAAGAGAATATATTTGCTTTTGAAAGATATGATGTAGAAAATAAAATGTTAGTGATTGTTAATCGAACTGAACAAAATATTAATGTTGAAGTAACACAAGATTATAAAAATGGTAAAGTAATATTTGAGGTAAATTCTTCAAAAGATATTATTTCGAAATACGGAATACTAATTATTGTTTCATAATAAAAAAACTCTCTTCTGAATTCAGAGGAGAGTTTTTTTATAAAATTCATTGTTGAAGTGTAATATTGAAAAAATATGAGAATACTAAAATAAATTCAGTAAATAAAACAACAATTATGCTAAATTGGTAAAAAATAGAAATAATAACAAAAAAATTAATATATCTTCTTGCTATTTTAACTTTTCTAGTGTATTATTATATAAGTGAATAAATAGATATAAGTATATATGGAAATAGAAAGGAGCAAAATATATATGAAAAAAATAACACAAGCCATACTAATACTAGTTTTTATGTGTATGTGTTTATGTACAACAGTATATGCAACTTCAAATGAAACATCACAAGGAACTTTAAAAAGTGAAAGCACAGGAAAACTATTAGAAATAAAGAAACATGAATTATCAACTATGGAAGATTATAAAGAAAAATACGGCTCAGATACTTATGGTGTAACTGCATATATATTAGATAAAGTAAGAATATATAGTATACCATTAGTTTTTATAGGAGTAGCATTTAGTGCAATATATCAATATATAATAGGGCTTAAAAAACTAGATGTTAGAGATAAAGGTTTTAATAATATAATTGCAATAATAACAATTGGAGTTATATGCCAAATTTTACCAATAATATTTGCAATAGTTGTAACAAGTGCTGGAAAACAATAAAAAATATAGTGGAGGTATTACAAATGAAAGTTTTATTTGCAGTAAATGATGAAAAAGATGCAGAAGCAATTACTAGAGTTTATCAGGAAGAATATAAAGAGATTATATCTAGTAAAACAGTTTACTATTTTAATGCAATAATTAAGGAATTACAAAAGGATAAAACATATGATAGAATAGTTATAAGTGAAGATTTAGAAATGTTTGCTAATAATAATTATCAAGCAATAGATAAATTCATTTTTGAAAAAATGGATACTATTAGCGACGAAGCTACAAACACTGAAGGAAATGATATTCCAATAATTTTATTATGTATGGATAGACGTACAAAAAATGATCCATTATTATTAAAATTATTTGGCTTGGGTCTATATAACATATTGGTCGGACAAGATAGAAGCATTCAAAAAGTTTGTAGTTTAATGTATAAACCAAGAACTAAAAAAGAAGCTAAATTATATTATAGAGTAGAGACAGAAAATATTAATTATATTGCTGAGAATAAAAATAATGGAGTTAGTGAAACTGAAATACAAAATATTTTAAACCATTATAAAAGAATTGGAGATAATATTCCAAAATGTGTGCAAAGTTTTGATAGTATAGTATCTCAATACTCAAAAGAACAAATCAAATTAATAGTACAAGTTTTACCAGACAATGTTAAAGTTATACTTGAAGAAAATTCGGATTTATATAGAAAAATAATGGGTATAAAAGGTAAAAAAATTGCCGGAACAAGTCAATTACGTAAAACAGAATATGTAGAAAAAGAAATAGGTACAGGAAATAGATTAACAAAACCAGTAATAATACCTACAGCAGTAAGTGCTAAAAAAGTTACAAAAATACAAAATCCTGAAAAACTAAAAATAGAACAAGAAAGAATTGCAAGGCAAAAGGCTGAAGAAGAAGCAAGAAGAAAAGAACAAGAAAGAATTGCAAGGCAAAAGGCTGAAGAAGAGGCAAGAAAAAAAGAACAAGAAAGAATAGCAAGGCAAAAGGCTGAAGAAGAGGTAAGAAGAAAAGAACAAGAAAGAATAGCAAGGCAAAAGGCTGAAGAAGAAGCAAGAAGAAAAGAACAAGAAAGGATAGCAAAGGAAAAGGCTGAAGAAAAAATGGAAAAAGAAAATAACAGTCAAACTGTAAAAAGAGGCAGAGGAAGACCACGTAAAAATCCAATTGTAGAAGAAGTACCTATAAAGAAAAAAAGAGGAAGACCACGTAAAAATCCAATTGTAGAAGAAAGTTTAAGTACACAAGATACACCAAAACTAGAAAAAGAAATAGTTTTAAAAGGTAATATATCTAAAATAGATGATGATAATAACAAAAAAATAGTAAGTTTAAATAACTATTATGAGGAAAATGATGATTTATTAGATAAAGAATTATCAGAAGATGATGATTATGATGAAGAAAATAATAATAATACTTATAATGATGAAGAAGAATATGATGAAAATTATGATATTGATGTTAATACAGATAACGAAGATGAAGATATAGAATTACCTGGATTTGAAGATTACAATGAAGATAAAGATATTAATAAATATGAACAAAACGATAATGATGAATATTATGATGACATTCATGAAGATTATTATGATGAGGATGATGATTATGATTATTATTATGATGATAATGATGATAATGATGATAATGATGATAATGATGATAATGATGATAATAACTACGATTTAGTAGATGAAGAAGTAGAAGAAGATACCATTCCAGGATTTGATGATGAAGATGAAGAAGTAGAAGAAGACACTCTTCCAGGATCTGATGATGAAGATGAAGAAGTAGAAGAAGACACTCTTCCAGGATTTGATGATGAAGATGAAGAAGTAGAAGAAGACACTCTTCCAGGATTTGATGATGAAGATGAAGAAGTAGAAGAAGACACTCTTCCAGGATTTGATGATGAA